>CAYRVZ010000018.1:0-8220 GCA_964427815.1 uncultured Saprospiraceae bacterium
TCTTCCATTATGGGATATGCAGGTATTTGTTTTCCAAATGTTCAGAATAGTAGTGATGCCTATTTTCATGCCATTAATATTCAAGAAGTACATGCATTTATTACCGGTAATGGCAATGCTTGTGCAAATGTAACAGCACTGAATAATGCCGTTCCGACCGTGAATGGTGGATTAGATTATAGCATTCCAGTGGGCACGCCTTTTGTTTTGGAAGCTGTAGCAAACGATGAGGATGGAGACCCGATTACGTATGCTTGGGATCAAATGGATCCAGAGGTTGCACCCATGCCGCCCCAAGCCAATTCCGCAGTAGGGCCAACTTTTAGAGGGCATAATCCGACTGCTTCTCCTAAAAGATACTTCCCGAACCTAAACGCAATACTGTCCAATAATACACCTACTTGGGAAGTGATTCCGATGGTTTCTAGAACGATGAACTTTAGAGTAATTGTCAGAGATAATCACCCTGGTGGTGGGTGCAATGCAACGGATGATTTAGTGGTGTCAACTGTGGCAGCAGCGGGCCCTTTTGTCGTGACCCAGCCCAATACTAATTTAGATTGGCCAGCACTAAGTTCGCAGACCGTTTTGTGGGACGTGGCGAATACTTCGGCAGCTCCCGTTAATGCACAAAATGTAGATATTTTATTGTCTATGGATGGGGGGCTGACGTATCCTATTACCTTGGCGGAGAATGCACCCAATGATGGGAGTCAACAGGTTACCATGCCATCGGCTACTTCTACTACGGCAAGAATTATGGTCAAAGCGAGTGACAATATCTTTTTTGATATTAGTAATACTAATTTTACGATTAGTGAAGCACAGGCTGGCTTTAGCTTAAACCTTTCGGGAACGGAATTAAATTTATGTGCTACGACGCCTTCTTCGGTCACCTTAACGGTGAATAGCATCTTGGGATATGCAGGTGTTGTGAACCTTACAGCAGTTAATGTGCCGAGTGGAATGAGTGTCGTTTTTAATCCCAATTCAGTGACGGCTCCGAGCAGTAGTACGGTTTCCTTTTCGGGTACGAATAGCTTAGTAGAAGGATATCACACTATTGAATTAAAGGGGACAAGTTCGACAGGGACTTTGTCGGAGTTTATCACTGTTTTTTACTCGAAAGAGGCTCCGAATGAGCCGAGTTTAGTTGCTCCTGTGATGAATGCGACGGGGACTTCCGTAAAGCCATTACTTGCTTGGGTATTGGAGCAAGGAGTTGCCGCTTACCAAGTTGAAGTATATAGTGATGCCGCGTTGACTAATTTGGTATTGATGAAAAATGAATTGAAATCAAATGAGTTTCAGTTAGTGACCGCTTTGAATCCTTCCTCAACTTACTACTGGAGAGTACTAGCTTCTAATGAGTGTCAACAATCCGTTGCTTCTGCTACTTTTACATTTTCAACAGAAGCTATCTTTTGTACTGAAATCTCGGCACAAGATGTACCGATTGTCATCCCTAATAATTCAACAAGTGTGAAGCAATCTGTCATCCATATTGCGGATGCAGGAGAATTGACTTCTATTAAAATTAAAAATTTAGATATTTCGCATTCTTACATTAATGATTTAAAAATAAAAGTGATTAGCCCTGACGGTACAGAGGTGATGCTTTTGGATCAAATCTGTGGGTTAGAAAATAACTTGCTATTGAGTTTTGATGATGATGCTCCGAATGCTTATGTTGCGATTCCGTGTCCACCCATCCAAGGGGACACCTATCAACCCAAAGATAATTTAGCTAGTTTTGTTGGTAAGGATATTACCGGAGATTGGACACTAGAAGTGAATGATTTGTTTGACGAGGATGGAGGAGTGATTAATGGCTGGACTTTAGATATTTGTTATTACGTGGAGTCTTTGACGATAGCCGTAGAGCCTAGTCATGTGAGTTGTCAGGGTGGACAAGATGGCTCCGTTGCCGTTGCCGTTGCCGGTGGATTGGTACCCTATACTTATAGCTGGAGTGAAGGGAATGGACAGAATCTTTCTGCCGGAAGTTATACCGTCACGGTGACTGATGCTAATAGTATTACAGCAGTAAAATCTTTTGAAATAACAGAGCCTGATGTGTTGTCTGTGTCCGGGGCTATCATTAACGCAAGCCCTGACCTTTCTGATGGTAAAATTAATTTAACCGTTACAGGGGGAACTTTGGGATATACTTACTTATGGTCTAATTCGGCTACGACTAAAAATGTAAGCGGTTTAGTTCCTAATAATTATTCAGTGGTCGTGACAGATGCGCGCCAATGCACCGCTAGTGAAAGTTTTGTTGTGGCAGAAAGCTGTCCGATACCTTTTCAGTTAGAGGCGCAGCTGATAAGTGATGCTTCTGTAAAATTAATTTGGAATTCTCTTTCGGGTGCGAATAGTTACCAAGTTCGATATCGGATAGTAGGGGCTACCACATGGGAGACACAGATAGTGTCAGATACGTTTTTAACCCTCACGGGATTGGTGCCTGAGACGCATTATGAGTTTCAAGTTAAAAGCCATTGTTCGGGAAGCTGGTCAGATTATGCTGGAGTATCAGATTTTACAACACCGCCTGCTTGTGATGCGCCTATCAATGTGAATACCATAAGTGTTGCTTCTAATGGGACCATTTTAGCTTGGGATGCTTTTGCGGAAGCGACCAGTTATATGGTGAGATATAAGAAACAAGGTACGGAGGCTTGGTCCATCCAATCTACGAATACGAATTCTATTGAATTAACGGGACTAGAACCTTTGACTGCTTACGAAGTAATTATTCAATCTCTTTGTGGTGATTTTGATTCTCCATTTAATAGTATTTTTGTTTTTACGACCCTGCAAGGCTGTATGCCACCTAGTAGTATTGAGGCGGTAGCGTCTGGATATCAGGGGATGACTATCTCTTGGGCAGCGATGGATGGGGTGACTCTTTTTTCCGTAAGGTATCGGGTAGAAGGCACCGCGAATTGGTCGAGCTTAAATGTGTCCGAAACTTCAGTAGAGATTCAGGGTCTAGAGTCAGGTGCTACGTATGAGTATCAAGTTCAATCCAAATGCGGAGTGGCTTGGTCGGAATTTTCTGTAGCGGCTACCGTCTCTTTGCCTACAGGCTGTGCTGTGTTAGCTTTTCAGTCAATTGAAGTAACAGAACAATCGATTTCAGTTTCTTGGGATAAGCTAGATGAGGCAACTAAGTATAATGTTGTGTATCGAGAAGCGGGTACATCTGGGGCTTGGACTGCAATGGTCGTAACGGAATTGCAAGCGACTTTGGAAGGATTGGAACCTAATACGGTGTATGAAATATATGTACAAGGATATTGCACGTTGGGCTGGGGGCAACCCTCTACGGTGCTGATGGTTCAAACCTTGGTGGTCGGTACTCAGAACCGCTATAAAGAGACCTCCTTTTTATTTTATCCTAATCCTGCCAAAGAGAATTTAATCATTGAATTTTCAGACCAACAAGCCAAGTCTGTTCATCTTTTGAATGTACTGGGGCAGGTTCTCCTTGCGGAAAAAGCTTTCCACAAAATGGAGATTGACGTACAGTCTTTTGAGCATGGTTTGTATTATATTCAAGTTGAATATGTAGATGGACACTTGGAACTGTCGAAGTTCATTAAAGAATAAAAATTATTAAACAAAATTGAAAGGGCTATTCTGAGAGGGATGGCCCTTTTTTTCTTTGAATCACGCCTAGAGGAAAAATTTCATTTTTGTACAAGGCGTAATACGCACGGCTAGAGTTGTTTATTTGTTTCTGTATCTTTACAGAAAAAAATATGGGTTTCAATATAGGTGGGCTAGTGATTAATCAAAATTACGATAAAGATATAAACCTTTTAGGAAAAGATTTACAATGGGATATTAGCATCATTGAAGAAATCTCTTTTGAAGAAGCTAGTGCAAATTGGACTCCTGAAGAGGAGTTTCGTTTATATTTTTCCGAAAAGGCTACATTGATTTTCTTTCCGCTCGAATGGGTGGCTGAACAGTATCATTCAGCTTCTGATGATACATTGAATTATGTTTACTCCGAGATGACGATGGCTTTTCATCTTGATTTTTTTCAAAAAGGGAATTTAGTTCGAAGTATTTTTGAACACGAAGGCGTTCGACATGTTGACGTGGGTCAACCTTTAACAGAAGAAAATGAAAATACTGGAGCCGATAGTTTAATCTTAACTTTAATGGACAAACTCTTGGATATTCCTTTTGGGGATATAGATTTAGAGGGGCGGGCTTTTCGTTGTAATTAAGAAATTACTTTGATATACGAAAATTAAGAGGTTTCGAGTATTTAAGGCATAAGTGGCACGAGGGAGGAAAACCGAATAGGCACTAAGTTGCGAAGGTATAAGCGGTAAAAGGTGATTCAATAAAAATAAACAGAAGCAACTTGATAAAAGTCAAGTTGCTTCTGTTTATTAAATAATATTAGGGCTTTGCATCATAGTTAAACAAGAAGTCCACTTCCAATTCTTTGACTTCTCCTAGTTTTTTTAGCGCCTCCATGTCCATGTCTTTCTTGTTGCCAATAACTACAGTTGTGTATTTACTTCCTTTAACATTGTTGTCAAAGAAAGTCGCCAGGTCATCAAGGGTTATGTTTTGCACTTCTTCATAAATCTGCTTGCGTACATCATAATCTAGCCCTCTATCTTTCAGCCCTTGATATTTCCAAAATATTTTGGATTTAGTAATTCGCTCTGAGGCAATCTTTTTCAAAGTCGCTTGCTTAGCGGCGTCAAACTGTTCTTGAGCTTTTGGCATCTTGTTCATCAGTGCTAGGATGGCATCCACCGCTTCTGGTAGCTTATTAGCTTGCGTGCCTACATAAGCATAGACATGGTTGTAATCCTCTTTCTTTTTAGCATTAGAGAAGGCGGCAAAAGCAGAATAAGCCAAAGACTTCGATTCTCTTATCTCTTGGAATACAATAGAAGAAAGTCCACTGCCGAAGTAGTTGTTGAAGACACTCGCTACGGCTAATTTTTTGACATCAAACTTGTCTTTGCGTGCCACCAAAACCAACTCAGATTGAACCATGTCAAAGTCCACAAAATTAACTTTCCCTCCTGTTGCTAATTCATTGTATTTTGTGGGCGTAGGATAGTCCTTTAGTGTAGCAGGTAATTTATGCAAATTATCTAAAGCCTTTTTTGCGGAAGCGACATCCTTTCCATAATAAAAGATACGTTGCTTGTAGGATTTTAAATCTTTGGCAATGTTTACTAGTTCTTTCGGATCAATTTTTTGGAGTTGATCGGCCGTATAAATATTACGTAAACGAGAATTTGTTCCATATAAACTATAATTAAACAAGCCGTTCCATAGAATATTCCCCTTTTGCGTTTTGCCATTTTGTCTATCCTTTAGGATGCTTTCAACGTATTTATTGTAAGAGTCCAGATTGGGTACAGCCGTGTTCCAGAGCTCTTCTATTAAGGCAAGTCCTTTCGGTAAATTATCTTTAATTCCAGATAAATAAACATACGATCGGTCATCTCCAGCATACACGCCATAGTTGATACCTAGCTTGTAAAACTCTTTTTTTAAGGCTTCGGGTGAATATTTTTCAGTACCTAGATAATCCAAATATCCGACCGCCAAACTTAGTTTTTTATTATGGTCTTTACCCATGTCAAAGATAATATTAAGGTTAAATAAATCATTGACCTCATTGTTGATATACGCTAGTTCGACACCATTATCCAAATGGGTTCTTTTAATCTTTTCTTTATAATCTATAAAGACCGGATGGATTTTATCCGACTTTATTTGACTAAAATTTTTAAAAAAATCGGATTGCTTATCTCTATTCAAATCAACGGGTGTGATGCTCGGATTTTCTACTTTAGCGATAGAATCATCTTTGCCTTTACGCTTGTAAGTAATGACATAGTTGTCTTGATAAAAGCGATTGGCAAAAGCCACTATATCTTGTTTGGTAATCTTGCGCAACTCCTCTAAGAATCCCACTTGGTCTTCCCATTTTACATGATGAATAAAAGCATTGTAATAGGCTCTAGCGAGGGCAGAGCTATTCTCATACTGTTCAGTTTGGCTGAGCTTTAAATCATTAATGACCGCCTCCAACATCCACTGATCAAATTCTCCTTTTTTTAATTTTTCTATTTCTCCCAATAGCAGTTCTTTGACCTCATCTAAACTCTGTCCTTCTTTGGGGCTTCCGCTAAAGGTATGCATGCCATAGTCATTCAGAAAAGTAGGGGAGCAGCCTCCACGCTGAACCAGTTGTTTTTGATTCAAATTCAAATCAATTAATCCAGCTGTCCCATTTGCCAATAACATATCCGCCATTGTCAATAGTTTTTCATCTTCGGTACCGACGCCACCCGATCTATACGCAATGCTAATGGATTCTGCCGTAGGTCCAAATACTTCTCTTACTATGGGTTTTAGGATAGGCTTTTCTTTGGGTAATATGGGATGGGTGACGGGCTTTCTCTTCATTTGTCCAAAGGTAGCGTCCACCATTTTGATGGTCTTATCAAAATCCAAATCCCCAACCAAAACCATCGCCATGTTATTTGGAACATAGTACTTATCAAAATAATTATGAATATCGACCATCGAGGGATTCTTTAGATGATCCGACGTTCCGATAGTCGTTTGTTGTCCATATGGATGATTTGGAAATAATCCTTCCAAACTTGCCGCATGCATCTTTCTCCAATCATTATCCTGACCTCTATTAAATTCTTCATATACCACCTCTAATTCGGTATGAAACAATCTTAATACTAAATCACTAAAACGTTCTTTTTCCAGTGTAAGCCATTTGTTTAATTCATTCGCTGGAATTTTATTCTTGTAGATCGTTTCTTCATACCAAGTATGTGCATTGGTGCGAGTGGCACCCATGCCACTGACCATCTTGTCGTATTCGTTGGCCACACAAAATTTAGAAGCAGCTAATGAAGCGGCATCTATTTCTTTATAAATGGCTTTCTTCTTTTCGGGATCCTGCTCTGCTCGATGCTTCTCAAATAAATTGGAAATCTTTTCTAGCGCCAATTTTTCTTCCGCCCAATTCTGTGTTCCAATTTTACTAGTCCCTTTGAATAGCATATGCTCCAAGTAATGGGCTAGCCCTGTGGATTGTTTGGGATCGTAGTTAGAGCCCGCCCGCACAGCGATAAAGGTTTGAATTTTGGGCTCATCCGTATTTTTACTTAGATAGACTTGTAACCCATTTTTTAAGGTATATAATCTAAGCCCAGTCGGGTCATTCGGAACCGTTTTAAAGGTGTAGCTGGGTATTGCTTTTTTTGCTCGAGGCGTGGTCGGTGATGTCGTTTTGGGTAGCGTGTCACTGCAATTGAAAAAAAACAGGGGCAAAAACAACAGAGAAAGAATAGAAATTTTTTTCATAAGGATTGATTTGAGTCGATTTGACTAGGGGCTCAAACCAACAGGTAAAAGGTAAAGTCAAATATACAAAAAAAAAAGGAAATAGGAAATTTTGAAATAGAATTTTTAGGCTAATGCAATTTTGACCTTGGCGAGGTGCAACTAAGCTACTTAATTGAATTTTATTTTGAGAAAAATATGGATTTACTGTAATGTATTATCAAAATTGTTTATTTTGGCAATAAACAGTAAATTAAGCATAATATGGAACAGGAGAATTTAAATAAATTGGCAAATCAAATAGTTGATGCATGTATTACGGTACATAAAGAAATGGGTCCAGGTCTATTAGAGAGTGTATATGAAAAATGTTTAATAAAAGAGTTTGAATTAAGAGATATAGTAGCTGAAAGCCAAGTTGTACTGCCATTATACTATAAAGGGAAGCGACTATCAAACAGTTTCAGGATTGATATTTTGGTTGAAAAAGAAATTATTATTGAGCTTAAATCTGTAACGATGTTACTAGCCGTTCATCAAGCACAAATAATATCTTATTTAAAATTAGCGGATAAAAGGCTAGGATTCCTCATTAACTTTAATGTGGACCTAATGAAAAACGGAATGAAAAGGTTTGTAAATAATTTTTAAATTAAGCTCCCATTTCCTTAGCGCCTTAGCGGTTCCCCTCTTATGTCGCTTATGCCACGTCCTAGCGTTCCCCCCTATGTCGCTTATGCCACGTCCTAGCGTTCCCCCCTATGTCGCTTATGCCACGTCTTAGCGCCTTCGCGTCTTAGCGCAACCGATCCGCCGACCGCACCAACCGATCATCCTTCTTAATAAACCTATTCG
>CAYRVZ010000018.1:8320-15673 GCA_964427815.1 uncultured Saprospiraceae bacterium
CGCAACCGATCCGCCGACCGCACCAACCGATCATCCTTCTTAATAAACCTATTCGCTAGAAAGAGGAAAATAACGCTGAGAATAGGGCTAGCAGCTCCTAAACTTACCATGGGTTCAGCCGCTTTCAACAGATGCCCCTCCTGGTAGAAGAAAAAAGCCGCCACTGCTAAAAGGAGCACCCCTAACGCGATGGCTACTTTATCAAGTTTCAGTTGCAAAGCTCTATTCTTGAATAAAAAGATAGTTATCAAAGGAATAACGCCGAGCAAAACAGCTAAAACTAATAAAGCCGTATGATCTTGAATATCAAAAACACCATCACTAAAGAGGGAAGTATCGAGCCCAGTGGCATCTTGGACACGGGCAAAATCCATTGGTTGGAGAAAAAGAGAAAAGCCACTCAAACCCGCTAAGGCGAGAAAAACAGTCTGAATCCGTTGTATCATAGTATATTTAGGTTTCTTTGTGACAAAGATAGTACTTTTGCTCTTTTGTGAAAGCGAATACAAAGATAAATCATCAACAGGCGAATGACTGAAGTAAGATCACGAAGTATATGGAGTTGGATTTCTTTAGTCTTTTTGGGGGTATTATGGGGGAGTTCCTATATTTTCATAAAGAAAGGATTAGAAGTCTTCTCTCCAGTGCAAGTGGGAACTTTTCGGATTGCGTTGACGGGGCTAGCTTTTCTTCCCATGGCGCTTTATCATTTATCGAAAGTTAAGAGAAAAGATCTGCCTAACATCGCCATCGTAGGTTTTATCGGTTCTTTTTTTCCGGCCTTTTTTTTCGCATTTGGGCAGACCCATGTCAGTAGTGCCATGGCAGGCGTATTGAGTTCTTTGACTCCGCTTTTTACTTTGGTGATTGGTTATTTTTTCTTTAGGGAGTCAGGAGGTTGGCGTAAGCTAGTCGGTGTTATTTTGGGTTTGATCGGGGCTATTTGGCTGATACTCAACCAAGAAGGAGGATTGTCAGGAGATTGGAAATATGGTTTGTTTATCATTGCAGCGACTATATTCTATGCCTTTAGCTCAAATATCATTCACACCAAGTTAAATGCCGTGAAACCCACTGCGCTCAGTTCTATTTCTTTTTTAATGATAGGCATTCCAGCTGCGATAATACTGTTTAATACTGATTTTTTTGTGGTTTTACAGACAGAGCCAAAGGCTTGGACTTCTTTGTATTTTTTATTATTTTTGTCTTTATTCGGAACTTTTTTGGCAACTATGGTTTATTTTAATCTAGTCAGAAATGAAGGAGCGGTCTTTTCCACTATGGTCGGTTATTTTTTCCCAATAGTGGCAACTCTTCTAGGTTTTTGGGACGGTGAAGTGATAGGACTTTCGCACTATATAGGCATGGCGCTGATCGTCAGTGGCGTGTATATTTTACGAAAGATCGATTAATATAAAAGTAAAAAATATGAAACAAGAATTGGTACCTGATAGCTTGCTTGATGCTTTGAAAACTTATGGAGCGACACTTGTACAAGCGAGTCGGGCTATTAGAAATGAAGGCGCAACAAAATATCCTATTTTTGTCGTGACTCAAGAAACACCCAAGGCAGGAGTTCCGCTAATTGTTGGGCGTGATCATAAGAAAGAATGGAACGTCAACGCTTCCTCCTTGGAGGAGTTTTATGTCAAAAAGATAATGACTAAAGAGGCGACGGATCAATTTCGTAAGATTTACAAAGACCCAGAAAAGTTTTTTTGTGTCTTTATGGTGAGTTTTGAGGAAGTAAAGATGATCTATATTCCCATTGAACAGCAATTTATCCATCAAAAGTAGCAGCTTGCGCAAAAAATCAATAATTTTTGCTAAATTTGGTACTATTTTAGAATGTACCTAGCTTATATGATGGCAGACAAGCACATAAAAGTTTTAATAGTAGATGATATTGTAGCCGATGCGCGACTTTCGCAGTTGATTTTGATGGATTCACAGGGTATAGGAGAAGTCATCATCGAGCAGGACTTCACACAAGTGATGAGTTATTTTGAGGAGGAAATAGGCCCAGCCATTATCCTTTTTGATGTGGGCGCTTGTGAAGATTCAAAACTGCAAAAATTAAGGAAGCTCTCTGAAGAGGTGAATGCTTATTTGATTGCCACTACGGGTGATTCTTCTAAAGAAACTGTGCTGGAGATATTTAGAGCCGGCGCCCAGGATTATTTGACAAAGGGTCTTTTTTCGAGTAATGATTTGCTATTGAAGGTCCAAATCGGCTTGCTCAAATATAAAGAAATAGAACAACTGGCTTGGGTCAAGAAAACGGGCGACTTTGAGACTTGGCGGTATGACAAAGCATCCAAGGAAATATACTTTTCCAATAAAAATACCATCCTCCAATTTTTGGCAGAAGAGGTAGCGGATAAGGATTTATTTTTGGAGCAGATGCGGGATGTACTAGAGAATTTTATTGTCGTCAAGTCCAGTAAAAAAACCATTGCTTTCTCCCTTCCGGAAAAAGAGAAGTATTTTTTATTGAATATAGATTCCAGCTACAAGCAAGAGAAATCAACAGGTGTAAAAGGCATTATCCAGGATATTTCCGATAGAAAAAAACTGGAAAAACAGATGGATCAAAGCCATCAAAAATACATTGATATCTTTGCCAATTCGAGTGATGGGATTTATCTCTCCTCGCTTCTGGGGCACCCTAAAGAATGTAATAAGTCGGGCTTAGAAATTTTTGGCTGTTCTGAAGAAGAATTACTCCAGTCAAATATTCATAGGTTTTTTGTGGGGGGGGAATCAGATGAAGTACTGGTGGATATTGCCTCTAGAAAGCCCGTAAAAAATCGAGAAATTGAAATCATTCAAGAGAATGGAACCCGTAGAAACTGTTTGGTTTCTGTCGTATATTTTTCGGATAAAACGGACGTTTATACTGGGATTATAAGAGATATTACAGAAAGGAAAATCGCAGAAAAAATCCAACGAACTCGGGTTTTGGAAATGGAATCCAATCATCTTAAGGAGGAATTTATTGCGGGCATCAGTCATGAAATGCGTACTCCGATGAATGCCGTTGTTGGGTTAAGTAATCTCCTGTTGGATACGGATCTTGATGAGGAGCAGCGAGGATATTTGAAATCAATTCATTATGCTTCGGAGCAATTATTAGGCATTTTGAATGACATCTTGGACATTTCTTCTTTACAGAACGGCAAAACAATTTTTGAGCATAAGGATTTTGATATTCACGATATGCTTAATAACTTGATTCATAATCTTTCTTACAATGTAATAGATAAGGACGTTAGGTTAGAATTAGCCATTGACCCCGAACTACCCAAAATATTGAAAGGGGATAAATTAAGGATTAATCAAATTCTTTTTAACCTTGCGGGAAACGCCGTGAAATTTACCGATAAAGGGCAAGTGAAAGTATCTTGTAACCTGATGGGACAAAGTGGAGATAGTATTTTAATAAAATTTGCCATTTCTGATACGGGAATTGGCATTCCTGTAAAGAAGCAAGAAGCTATTTTTGAGTCCTTTACTCGGATTCAGCATAAAGAGAGAAGCTACGAGGGAACGGGGCTTGGACTAGCCATATCCAAAAACCTAATAGAACAACAAGGAGGTAAGATTTGGGTGAAAAGTACTCAAGGAAAAGGTTCTACTTTCTTTTTTGACATGGTCCTAGAAGTAGGATCTGAACCCAAATTAATCGAAAAAAAGAAAGAAGTCAAAACCATCATCATCAACCCGAAACGTATTTTAATCGTGGAGGATAATAAAATGAACCAACTCGTCGCCCGAAAATTATTGGCTAAAAGATGGCCAGAAATGGAAATATTACTTGCCAATAATGGACAAGAAGCGCTTGATATTGTGGATAAGAAGATTGATATTGTTTTGATGGATTTGCACATGCCCGTCATGGATGGATATGAGGCAACTTTAGGTATCAGAGCCAACCCTGACCCTGAAATCAGCTCTTTACCAATTCTTGCCATGACTGCAGATGCTCAAATTCAAGAAGGTGATAAAGTCAAACAACATCAGCTGGATGGCTTTATTGTCAAGCCCTTTGACCCTGGACTACTCTACGAAAAAATACTTTTACACCTAAACCAAACCATCGCATAAAACCAAAAATCATGTTTGAAAATATCAATTTAGAATACCTCGATTCTTTAGTGTCAGATGACTCAGAAACTAAGAAAACAATGCTTTCTATGTTGCTGGAAGAGATACCAGATGAAATAGATAAAGTGAACCTCGCTTTTAAAGACAACGACTTCGTAACCCTCAAAAATGCGACTCATAAACTAAAATCTACGCTAGCTTTTGTCGGTAACGATAAATTGGCTGAAACCAATAAAACCATTGAGCAAATAGCCAAAAGCCAAGACAAAATTGAACAGCTACCCGTTCTTTTGGAGCAAATGAACGCCATCTATCCTCTTGTCTTGAAAGATGTGCAGAGGGCTTGCGACCAAATGGTTAAGTAATTGCCTCGTGAGGCATACTAATGACAAGTATGAATAATTTTGATACACTTATCAATTGGAAGAAAGATACAGTGTTTGTTTCATTAAATTTGTAGTATAAAAAGTATGTTTATGGAGAATTTAAAGGATGAAGTGTTGAGGGGCAATTTTGAGCAAGTAGAAGCTATGCTCAAGAACGGTGTCGCATGGGACTTACCAGATTTTTTGACAGAAAGGACAGTGGGAAATTTATTTAGGCAACAAAAGTACAGCTTAATTATAACGTTAATAGACAAAGAAATTATTTCCTTGGACATCTTTGAATTGGAGAAGTTTCGAGGTACTATTTTTCAACAAATCATAGACGCACCTTTTTCTGAAGACTTGGCAACATTTTTGGAGGATATTCTACCTAAAGTGGAAAATATTGACGAGGAAATTGACGGAAAATCATGGCTCGGTTTGGCAATAGAAAAAAATGTCCATAACCGAATCATTGAGTTATTGGTGAACGCAGGCTGTGATGTACATAAAATTAATACGAAGGAAGAATCTTACTTATTTGCAACCAAAGATATTGGATTAACCCAAGTGCTGTTAAACAATGGACTGGATATCAATAAGAAAGACCTCGGAGGAAAAACCGCCTTCTATGCAGTCGTAGCCTCCAAGAATCTAGAATTGATTCAGGTATATTTAGATAACGGAATTGACGTCAATAGCCAGGATAACAAAGGAGAAACGGTCTATTCGATTGTATGTTTTAATATCATGGATGGGGAGGCTATTTATGAACTCTTGTCGCAATATGATCCCCCACAGATAAATCTAAAAAACAAGGATGAGGAATCTATCTTTATGAAAATGGCGAGTAGGGTTGATTGGGATAGTCATATTCAGATATTAGGATTGATGCTCGACCAGGGCGCGGATTTATTTCAGGAAGATTTAGATGGCTATAATAATCCAATTACGGCATCGGTTTTGATCGCCCAAAAGTCTGTGAAGGTTTTGGAAATGTTAGCGGAAAAAGGATATCTAGATGTGGAGGCAATAGATGCTCGTGGTAACACTTGGTTACATAATGTTTGTCAAGAAGAAATTAATTTTGACCAAAAAAAGGCCAAAGAACTATATAAAAAGGTTAAATTTTTATTAAAAAATGGAGCCAATCCTTTATTAAAAAATGACCAAGATAAATCTCCAATTGACTACGCTCAAGAAGATAATCTAAAAGTCAAGGCACTACAAATCATGCTAAAATAAAAAAATATGTCATTATCATTTGTACAAGCTTGTGAAGCAGGCAAAAGAAAAATCGCAGAACTCTTATTAGAGAAGGAAGCGGTATCCGTCAACTATACAGACGAAAAAGGACGCACAGCATTACACTATGCAGCTCATCACGGATATGCAGATATTGTGAAAAATCTGATCAGCAAAGGGGCAGAGGTGGATTATGAAGATCACAAAGGTGAAACACCGCTTTTCTTTTCTTTTTTGCAGAATCAAAAAAGTACTGCCATCATTTTGATGGAGCAAGGGGCTAATATTGACATTAAAGATTACGAAGGTAGCAGTCTTTTACATTTGGCCGCTAAAAATGGACAGATGGAATTGTGTTCGAAACTGTTGGAGAAAGGAATGGATGTTGATATTCAAAATAACAATGCCGAATCACCTTTGATGTTTGCAACGTTATGCCGAAAAATGCCCGTAGTAAAAATACTGATTGAGGCAGGAGCAGATGTAAGTACCGTGAATAAATTGGGATATGCACCGATTCACATTGCTATTGATAATAAAAATATTCCCATCACAAAATTGCTCCTGGAGGCTGGTGCTTTTGTGGATCAACCCACCTCCACAGGTGATACTCCGTTGCTCAAGGCTTGCGTAGATCGTAACCGGATGTTGGTCAAATTACTGGTGGACAATGGCGCTAATGTAATGGTGACCAATGCGGACGGAATGACCCCGATTTATTATGCTTGTGGTAATAACCAGAAGGAAGTGGTCGAATTATTCTTGGAACATGGCTTAGACGTAAATGCTTCTTTGCCCTTATCTGAAGCCACTAGCTCCATGAATTCTTATCTAGAATGGGTAGAAACTAGCGAAAATCTTTCGATGACTGCGGCCTACACAATTACTAAATCTTATACATTTGGGGGAGAGAGTTTATTGCACCTTGCGGTCAAAAATGGACATCTTTTTATGGCCAAATTATTAGTAGAAAAAGGGGCCAAAGTCAATATTCAAGATGAGTCAGAGAATACGCCTCTGCATTATGCGGCAGCCAACGGTAAAATCGACATCGTGAGATTTCTGTTAGAGCAAGGGGCTGATGTGGAATGCACCAACGTGAAAGAACAAAAAGCCATTGACTATTCTAATGTGAAAGGTTTTAATGAAATTACGGAGTTGATTTTATCCAAAATGCCAAGCGGTACAGTACTGCCTGCTGTTGCGTCAAAGGCAACTCCCTCGGCTTCTGACTCAAGGGTAAGTATTTCGGAGGATGAAATAATGGAAAAACTCAAAAATATTAAAAAATTATTTGAGAATGAACTCATTGATGAGGCGGACTACAAGTTAAAGAAGAGTGAATTGATTGCCTTGTTATAACGGGCTATTGTTAATAATAAAAAAGAAAGCATGAAAAAGCATTTTGAATTTAAAGATGAAAAATCACACAAGTTTTGGAGCATTGAAACTACTGAAAAATCCTTCACAGTCACTTACGGACGGATGGGAACTAACGGTACTTCCAAGACAAAAGAGTTTGACACAGTTGAAGAAGCTGAGAAAGAAGCGGCAAAGATCATCGCTCAAAAAGTCAAAAAAGGATATGTCGAGCAATAATTACTAAAACAAAGCCAACCCATCAGCGGATTTTTTT
>CAYRVZ010000018.1:15773-20332 GCA_964427815.1 uncultured Saprospiraceae bacterium
GTGAGTAGGTCTTGATCCACGAATTTCTCTTCCAATAGCTGCCGTTGCTTTTGCGGTATCTATTGGTATTTGGTATTACCTCTTGCGACCAGTCTGTCAGAATAATTGATGGTGAGTATTTTCATGAAAGATTGTCTAGCTTACCCTGAGTTACACCAGCTTGGTACTATTGAAAAAATTGAGTTTTTTGCTAAAGAGCGCGTAGAAAAAAGGGAGCTTCGTAATCTAAGAAATGCTGATGATCTTGTAAAAAAAATCACAAATTAGACGACGGAAAAAGCGCCGCTACCAAGAGAATGCGCACAACGCTGAATCTAAGCCAGAGCATTCCGTGGGTGAAAAGCTTACAATAACCTACACCATTAGAGAATTACCTTTTGGAAAGGAAAAGATCCTAGTTTTAGATGTAAAATAAGACTGGTTCAACTAATATCATTTTCCTTTGCATAATTGATTATTAACAGGTATGAAGAAAATTACGGTTATAGGAGCGGGTATCGGCACCAGGAAACCACAAAGACACGAAGACGCGGGGAGGATGAAACACAGAGGGAATTAGCTTTTTTAGATTCAAAATCCCATCGGAGGTTTAGTCTTTTTTTACCTGTTACTGGGACTTTGAAGCTAAAAAAACGGGTTCCAATGATTAGCTTTTAAGTCCGAATCCTGTTGGATAGATACTTTGGTTAATTAAAGGTTAGATCCTTTTATCCACGTTTACTCTTCAAGTTAGCCAAGAATTTTTCTAGTTCAATGGGATCAATCATCAATACCTCACGGGGCTTACTACCTCGACTAGGACCAACAAGACCTAGTATCTCCATTTGATCCATAATGCGTCCAGCGCGATTGTAACCGAGTTTCATTCGACGTTGAATCATAGAAGTTGAGCCATGTTGATTTTGAACCACTAGACGAGCAGCATCGTCAAATTTAATATCTAAATCAGACAAAGCAAATCCACCGCCACCTCCAACTTTTTCTTCCTCATGAAATTCTGGTAAATAGAAAGGTTCTGCAAATCCCTGTTGAGCCGCAATATATTGAATGACACGTTCAACTTCTGGAGTGTCCACGAATGCACCTTGCAGGCGTCGCACATCGCTACCAAACTTTAACAACATGTCCCCTTTACCGATTAATTGTTCTGCGCCGCCGCCATCCAAAATAGTTCTAGAATCCACCTTAGAAGATACCTTAAAGGCAAGACGTGCGGGGAAGTTGGCTTTGATGACACCCGTTATGATATTGACGGACGGACGTTGAGTTGCGATAATTAAATGAATTCCGACTGCCCGTGACAACTGCGCCAAACGCCCCAGAGGTAATTCAATCTCTTTACCGGCAGTCATTATCAAATCTGCAAATTCATCAATCACCAATACAATATAAGGCAAGTATTCATGCCCTTTATTTGGGTTCAATCGACGCGCAACAAATTTAGTATTATATTCTTTTAAGTTCCGAACTTCCGCACGCTTCAATAAATCATATCGACGTTCCATCTCAATAGTCAAGGAGTTCAAAGTCTGTACAACCTTGCCCACGTCTGTTAAAATAGGTTCATTTTCACCCGGTAAAAAACCTAAAAAGTGTAGGTCTAATTTTCCGTAAGGGAATAATTCAACCTTCTTGGGGTCAATTAGTATTAATTTTAAAGTAGAAGGATGATGCTTATAAAGTAAGGAAATAATGATCGAGTTGATTCCGACTGACTTACCTTGACCCGTTGCACCTGCTATCAATAAGTGAGGCATTTTTGCCAAATCTGCAACCAATACTTCGTTTTCAATCGTCTTACCCAATGCCATGGGCAATTCCATTTTGGTTCGCTTGAACTGTTGGGAAATTAAAATTTCCTTCATGCCAACCATTTGCTTTTTCTTATTGGGCACCTCGATACCAATCGTACCACGACCGGGAATAGGTGCAATAATCCGTATCCCCAAAGCAGATAAACTTAAAGCAATATCATCTTCTAGATTCCGTATTTTTGATATACGAACGCCTTTTGCAGGAACAATTTCATATAGTGTAACCGTCGGCCCAATCGTCGCTTTAATCTTGGCAATATCAATTTTAAAATGAAGCAAGGTCTGCACAATCTCCTCCTTATTCGCTTGTAATTCAGCACGATCTACCTCATAGTTACTAGCGGAATCATAGTCATCTAATAAGCTTAGTACGGGATACTCATAGCTGGATAACTCCAATGTCGGATCATAGGGTTCCATGTTTTCATCAAAAGGCTTTTCGGGAGGAAGCTCTCGCCTTGCCGCTCGATCAGCTTCTGGTATAATAGATTCAGGCGTCTTTTGAACGACTTCCATATCCAGGTCTTTATCTTCAACTTTAGCGTCTATCTTAGCTTTAGCTTTGGCAGCTTTTTCGCTTGTTTCTAGGTCGAAATCAACGACAGGAGGCATGGTAGCTGCAACTGCGGTGTTATCTTGTGCCGCAACGGTTACTGAGCCATCCTCATTAATCTTAATATTCCCATTTCCTTTAGAAGTAGTTTCAGCTTGCGCAAATTCAGCTTTCGATTTGCTTCCGCCAAAAAACCGTTGCTTTAAATCAAAAATTAATTTCCGAAAGGTGAAATCATTAAAAGTAGGGTTCAACACCCATATTAATAATACTAAACCAGAAAAAATAAATAATGCGCCTAAACCCACGGTCCCCACTACGCCTTGTAACCACCCTGCGATTCCTTCTCCTATGGCTCCGCCAACGGGAAAAGAAGCGTTTGAAAAAATGAATTCTAAAAATACGGAAGCGACCACCATCGTCAGTGCCACCGTGCGAAGTAAAGGATAATGCTTTCGGACAGAGGTGCGCTTGACTAGGTTTACGCCAATGATACCCGCCATGAAGATCATCGCAAATGCAGGTAGCCCGAAAGTCCAATAAACAAACATGTCTGATACGACCGCACCCAATTTACCTAACCAATTATGGATGAGGACATCCGGCTGAAACAACAAACCCCAAGAGTGCTTTTGCACTAAGCTTTGATCCGATTTCCAAGTGAATAGGTAAGCGGTGAAAGCAATAAATAAATAAAAAGCCAACAACAAGAAGAAGGCTCCCAATATCTTTGGGACTCGTTCGTCTTTTGTATGAAAAGGGAGTAGTAGTTGTCCCTTTTTCTTTTTTAGGCTAGTTTTCTTCTTTTTCTTAGCAGTCATGCTGGTATTTAGTTTGGCAATTTAAAGCCTTCTCAGTGTCATCTTGATAAATAGGCCCTACACCTTCAACCCGCAAAATTACAACTTTTTGTTATATATTGTTACATTTTGGTTGATTTTTTGCTTGGCTGTTTGTGGAGGGCGTTGACCTCTCATCTCTTAGTACCAGATAAGTTGAAAAGGTTTTTCTTCAATATCGCCCCGATAAGCCTTGTCTTTAGGAAAAATTTGACTTTTACTCCAAAGCTTTTGGGTATGTGCTTTGGCAGCTTGTAACCCATCGAAAGGACTCAATTGGTTAAATTCATTAGTGGAAAATCCCATTTTTTGATTCAAAAATATGGCGGTAATCATAGCGGGCCATTCCTTGCGGAAAAAATCAGTCTGATCGAATAATTGAGCTTGTACAATTTTTCCTTTATATACGGCTAAATAGCCACACACATTGGGGCTTTGGCCTATTCGATCAAAATAGGCTGTAAAGTCATCAATTGAAAAAAGATCCTCCATCGGAATTCGAATGGGGCTCAATTCGTCATTTTCTTGCTGTTTATTCCTAAAAAAATCATTGGAAATATTTAAACGCTTTTCCGTTACGGGAAAATCAAGCAAGGGTAAAGCTTCTCGAAGCCAAGTTTCAGTCTGGACTTTTTTGCCGCTAAGGAAATAATGTAGTGGGGTAGGTGGGCACATGAGTATGGGGAGGAACTTTGGGTTTGTAGTAGTATTGTATGAGCCTTGTAGTATTGTTTCGTATTGGATTGGAGTGATTTGTTTGGCTGCTATAAAGCCCAATTCTTGTGACAATACATAGGTGTCATTATCATTTTTAAAAATATTGCCGTAGGGTAGTATGGCTTCGTAAATAGACTTATTTGCAACGACAAAGGTCTGGGTATAAAATTGTTCCTCTGGAATACCATTTTTAAAGACCACCCCTTTTTCTTTTTTTAATTCTTGAATAGTCAAATAATGAGATGATTGATTTCTTTTTTTAGTGATGGGATAGATGGTGAGTGACCCCAATGCTATTTGGTCGGTTTTATTGATTTCAATATCTATAGTATGTTGAACGACTTCACTTGGTTTGTCGCAAGACGCAAACAAAAAAAACAAGCTAAGAAAAAAGATGATTTTTAAAAGTTGCATTTTTTTAGCGCAAGATACTTCCTTCTTTCCGTACTTCCAAATTATAGATTGGGTTGTTGGGGCGTGGCAGTTGGGGCGTTGTACTGCAACGCCCCAACAAATAGCCAAAATTCTACTAAATAATCCCCCAAAAACCTTAGCTTTGCTTTTTGCGTAAGCAGAGAACCAATTTATTGAAGAATTAAGGACGCGTTATGATTAAAATTACCTTTCCTGACGGCA
>CAYRVZ010000019.1:0-19776 GCA_964427815.1 uncultured Saprospiraceae bacterium
CCACGTCCAAACAAAAGGTACTATAATCTATCTGGAAATCAACTAAGGGCGGCCCTCCAAATTGACAAAGCTCTTGCACAAAAATAGGCGTACCATCCAATAGTGAATTGTCTAAACAGATTTCAACATGATCCTTTTCATATAAAACAGTATCAAGAATAAAGTCAGGAGGCGGCACACAAAACACAAACAACTGTAAGGTATCTGTACATTGATTTTTATTATTGGTAATAATAATTGTATGCCCACCTTGTGTTAACGCCAGTTGCATATTGCCATCATTGCACTCACTAATAGCACCTTCATACGGTGTCCAATTATCTCGTATCGTGTAATCCGCAATATCTCCTAACGGAATATCCAAACACAAGAATCCAGTATCTTGATCACATATCCCTCCAAATATCGTATCTGGACCTACATAAACGGGGGCACAAGTAATACACTCAATCAAAGTGTACAAGGTATCCACACATCCCGTTGCATTTTCAGAAACATAAATAATATGTTCTCCAGAGTCAAAGGTCAATTGAATGCCTTGCTCTTTTGTTTCATTTATGAAAGGTAGAAAACTCGTAACGCCTGTATTGGCATTAATAATTAATAAATCGCCATATACCTCTTGGGGCTGATTCGAAACAAATCTATTATTACTTAATTCCCATGCACCTAACGGATCCCAACTTTTCAAAGAATCCAAAAATGCTTCTTGGCTTTCCACAATAGCAACGGATTGATTCATACCCCCAAAACTACCCGAAACGGTATAAGCTCCAGATAAAAACAAAGTCGCATTGTAATACGATAAGGTATCTGTCCCACAGGCAATAATATTTCCACCATAGGTCATTCCATTGTCTGTAAAGACGTACCCAAAAGCATTGGAAGCAGGCAAATCAAAACAAATAGGAAAGGGGGCATCACAGTTTCCAGATTGCAAGAACATACTGTCTGCCCCTACCAGTTGTTTGGGATTGTTCACTAGGTCGAAAGAAATGACATCATTACAGCCAAATTCTTTATCTACGACCACTAAGGTATATTCCCCTGGCAATAAATTCTCTTTTTCTTCAAAATTACCCCAAGTGAATGTATAGTCTCCGCTACCTCCCGTCACGACCACTTGGGCATGTCCATTGGGTTGACCACACACAGGTTGACGTAATATTTCTACGGTCGCATCCATCGGATCTTCTTGTAATATCTCTACTGCCAACATACTAAAACAGCCTGTTGCAGGATCCGTTATACGAATAGCATATACGGTATCTGTTAAACTAGACCGAACATAAGATTCCGCTCCATTCTCCCACAAGTAGTCTAAATTTGTCGGGCTTAATTCTAAGAAGCCGTTGACAGCTGTACAGATAGTAGGAGCAATTGAGTCTATTGTCACTACTGGTCCATCCGCATTGGTAACGACAACTGTCTTTGATACAGAACAAGCTTCATCACCATATTCACTGACCGTCACATAGTATGCCCCTGCCTCTAAGTTGTTTGCTTTCGCTAAATTTCCAATATCTGGTGACCACTCATATGTAAATCCAGTTGTATCTTGCGAAAATACTAATTCTATAGCGCCATCACTCACCCCACAATGCGCATCCACTGTCGTAATAACTGGTTCTGGTAAATTACAGGTCGTACATTTATTAACAAGAACTGTTGTACCGACTACATCTAAACTTGCGCAAATCAGTCCCCCTCCATTAATTAATTGAAGGTTAATATCAAAAATACTTGTTTCCCCAAAATCTATGGTCGAAACATCATAAGTCGCTGGATCATATATAAAAGTATGAATCACAAACTCGCCTGAACCCGCTAAAACAAAACTGGGTGTATCGGACATTAATTTAACAATACTATTGGAAGCTTTCGATAACAAATATTTAGTGACATAACCCGCTGGCTCTATCGCATTCCCATCAGGTGTTGCCGAAATAATCATATTGGGTTTTTGGTCACAGATATTCGTACTGTCCGTAGTAATCGTTCCTGCAAACACATCACAACCGCAAATATCAGGCACATTAATCACATCTTGTGATGCTTCACAACCGTGTCCATCCGTGATAGTCACACTATACACCCCTGCTAGCAAACCTGTTCTATCTTCAATATCATCATTTCCCGCAAGGTCAGCCCAGTCATAAGTATAACCGCCCTCCCCTCCATTTACGGTTAAATTAACGGCTCCTGGACCGTTGCAATCTACAGGTGTAATGGCCGTAAATACATTTATTGCAAGAGGCGAATTTACAAAGAAACAGCCTTGCCCTGCAATACAACCATTAGCATCTTTCACCACAATACAATGCGGCCCAACAAATAATTCACCATTTGTAATGACACTATCGGCATGGTTCAAAATTTCAATCGTTGCCGGTTCTACAAAACCAGCTGTATAATTAATATTAAAATCTACTGTACCGTCATGCGTACCTGCACAAGAGGTAAATACATCGCCATTAATAACGACTTCTGCTTGTCCAACCGAATTATTCAAGATAAAGCTTAAAGTCGTATCGCATCCACTTTGAAGGTCAGTAACCAAAACATCATAGTTGCCCGCAGACAACCCCGTATGTGTCGCCCCCGCTCCCCAATCATAAGTATAACTACCTGATCCATTGGCAACAGTAATAGTCACAGAACCATCGTTCATTCCACAGGTCGGTGAATTATTAATAGTTGCAGTTGCATCTAGTGTTTTAGATTCATCAATAAACACCGTTACGATATTTTCACAAGAACCATCAGATACGGTCACAAAATGATATCCGCCAGATAAGTCTGTTCGTTCATTTAAATCACTACCATCTGACCATGTATAACTCAAGTTTGCTGGTGCCAAAACGGCTTCACCATTTGTCCCATTACAGGAGATGTTCGTAGTAGAAACTACATTGGCAATAGGACCATTACCGTTAGTTACAGCAAAAGATTTTGAAGTAAAACAAGCATTATTTAATTTATCTGTGACGGTAACAGTGTAAGTACCGAGACCTAAAGATTGGCGCTCATTGCCTGGGGCAATCAATACTCCACTCTCTGGAGACCAAGACCAGTTATAATCGTTGGCATCGCCATTAATTAAAATTTTGGCACTTCCATTAAAATTACCGCAGACTGATTGATTGATCACCACGTCCGTAATAATTACTGGATTTGTGCAAGCACCTGAACCACATTCATTACCTACATTTACTGCCCCAATAATATATTGGCAATTCAGATTATCTGAAATGGTAACGGCATAATTACCGGCTTCTAGCCCCGTTCTATTTTTCTCATTATCCTCCCCTGGTATATCTTCCCAATTGTATTTGTATGGAGGGACGCCTCCTGTCACATCCAAAGTGATAATACCTCCTACTGTACAGGTTTGTGCAATTACATTTGGCACTACTTGCAAAGAAGAGTTTTCGGTCATTTGAACCGTAGTCGAATCAACAATGCATAATCCCAAATCCAGTAAATAAGCGGTATAAGTCCCAGCTGATAAAAAACTATTCGTAACGACTAAGCCCGCTGGATCTTTGATAACGACGGAAGAAGCTTCACCGAATGGAAAGCCCTCTTGAATATTAAAAACAGCTTCTCCATTACTACCACCATTACAGGCCGCAGGCGTAATAGAAGCTAAATCAATTGAACCAACCGACATCGCATTTGGCATACTGACAAAAACAGAATCTAGACATCCGTTGTTGTTATCTGTAATATGCACCCAATAATCACCTGGAGGTAAAGTTGTATTTTCGGAAGAGGTACCCCAACTGTAACTATACTCGCCTGACCCTCCATTCACCGTAATATTTGCCGTACCATTTGATTGAGTACAAGTGGCTGATTCTACAATAGATGAAGTACTCGACAAGGGGTTATCCTCATCAATTGTTACATTCAAAATGCTGTAACAGCTAGTAGCAGGATCGGTAGCTGTGACCGAATAAGTTCTGTGTGTTAAATTAATTCGAGTTTCAGATGTTACTTGATCGTCCCATTGGAAACTCAAGTTAGCGGGACCAAGAGTTGCTTGTCCATTTGAAGACTCACAAGTGGTTGGGGCCGTACTTTGGATAAATGCCGTCGGACCATCTGTATTTTGAACAATAATGAGGGTATCAATACTACAATCATCTACAGAGGTGTCAGTAATAGTAACACGATAAGTCCCTGCTACTAGGTTAGACATTGTATTAGTAGTACTAAGATTGGGTGACCAGTTATAGGCATAATTGGCTGTGTTACCAGCCATATTCAAAGTAATGGCACCCGTGACAGTGCCACAAGTCGTATTATTCACGTCGATAGAAGAAATAACAGGCGGATCAGGGCAAATCGCCAGTGGGAAAGAATATCCCACATAGTTATAATCATTTGATATGTCAGTAGGTGAAATGGCCTCTACTGTTACTAGAATAAACGTAAATATAAAGACAATTAGCCCTTTAAGTCTGTTTCTCATAAGTTGCTCAAAGTTGTTTTCCGAATAAAATGGGACATTTACACTACGGAATGCGCGTACCTCAAGGCAAACTATTCAATCTTACCCTTCAATAAGCATGCAAATCTAACCCATTATTCTATAAAATGCTAATAAATCAATTTTATTTAATTACATATAGCACTGATTAATAATTAGTACCACATAAAATAAATACAGATAAAAAATAATATGTTGTGTCTTTTTGGCTAGAATATGACGTTAAAATTTCACAAAAAGAAGAACAAAAACTACAAAATAAAAACACAAAACACTAGTAATCAATTACTTAAAAAATAATACAAGAAGCAATTCGGTACAATTTAAATATTTTGTATTTTTTATTTTGCTATATTGCCTACATCTTTACACTATGACAGCCAAACAACTAACAATCGACAAGCATCAAGCAACAATCAAGTTGTTTCAGCAATGCACTGAACAAACAATTGATGCTTTATTTTATGCTGGAATGGTACATTCCTTCAAGAAAAATGAACTCATTTATTCAGAAAGAAATCGACTTGTGCACATTCTACTAAAAGGGGTAGTCAAAATCTGTAAAAAGAGCCAACAAGAACAAGTGATGATCAAAGATGTCATCTACCCAGGAAGTTTTTTTGGAGAAGAAGTTCTATTCTCGGCTTCTGCTTCAGACGAATGTGCAATATGTATAGAACCCAAAACATCTGTACTATCCATCCCAAAAGAAAAATTTAAAGCCCTAACAGCTAGCCATCCAGAGCTAATATCACTTTTATTACAAGAGTTAGGAAAAAAAATTATCCAAAAAGAAGAAAAATTAGCATCGTTTCATTTTAATGATGCCAAAAGTAGAATCCTCCACTTTATCCGCACCACCGCACAAAAAACAGGCATTCAAGTTGGCTATGAAACCTTAATAAAACACTCATTCACACAACAAGACATTGCCAACATCACAGGCACCTCACGCCAGACCGTCACTTTTGTCCTGAACGACCTAAAAAAGCAAAACATCATTCACTTTGACCGTAAACGGATTTTAATACGAGATATGGATCGACTTTAGGTTAAAGCTTTGTTTTTTATTAAAGGCGTTCAATAATCATAGCACCTGCCCCTCCTCCACCATTACAGATGGCAGCTAGTCCATACTTACTTTTCTTTTGATGTAGGACATTATTAAGTGTGGCTAATATTCTAGAACCCGAATTTCCTAATGGATGGCCCAATGCGACAGCACCACCATACACATCGACTTGCTTGGGGTCAAGGTCAAATTTTTGCATAAAAGCCAAAGTCACAACCGAAAACGCCTCATTGATTTCAAAATAACCAATATCCTTCATTTTCAATCCTGCTTTTTTCAAAGCCAATTGAGCCGCAACTGGAGGAGCGACCGTAAACCATTGAGGGGAAAGGGCGGCGTCTGCAAAAGAAACAATTCTTGCTACGGGCTTCAAGTTATACTTTTTCACAGCTTCTGCACTCGCTAAAATCAAAGCAGAAGCCCCATCATTTATCGTAGAAGCATTTGCAGCAGTCACAGTTCCATTTTTGGTAAAGGCAGGTCTCAGCTTCGGAACTTTCTCAAATTTAACTCTTTTATACTCTTCATCCTCTGTAATTATCACTGGCTCTCCTCTCCTTTGCGGGACTGCTACGGGTACTATTTCATTAGCAAAATATCCCTTTTGGGTGGCATTGCCTACACGTTTATATGAGTTGATGGCAAATTCATCCTGCGTCTCTCTGGAAATTTTGTATTTTTTTGCTGTTTTGTCTGCAAAGACACCCATAGCAGTCTGATCATAGACGTCTATTAATCCATCTCTTGACAAACCATCTACTAAAGTGGCATCTCCATATTTGTATCCAAAACGTGCTTTAGGTACATAAAAAGGAATCTGAGACATATTTTCCATTCCGCCTGTCACGACTACATCTTGCAAACCTAACATAATGGCTTGCGCACCAATAGCTGTTGCCTTCATCCCAGAAGCACAAACTTTATTGATAGTTGTACTAGGGGTCTTTTTATCCAACCCTGCTTTCAGTGCAGCTTGCCGAGCTGGTGCCTGACCTAAATTAGCAGAAACAACATTACCCATGAATACTTCTTCGACGGCCTTTGCCGGCAAATTTGCTTGCGCTAATGCACCTTGAATCGCCATCCCTCCCAATTCGGTAGCGGATACATTCGCGAAGACCCCTCCAAAACTTCCTATTGGCGTACGTACCGCCGAAACAATATAGACTTCTTTCATTTTATGTTATTATTGAGTCCACTCGAAAAACTCATCATTTGGTTTGCAATTATGCTTGACAAATGTCGTGAAAATTCTCATGGCATGCAAGACTTATTACGACTTACTTTAGCACCTCCATAGGATTCCAAACAACAGAATCAAAGTTCACTACACAGTTATCTAAAATTTTCACACCCTCCTTTTCCAATAATTCTTGCATGGTCGTAGGCGTCGAAAAGCTTCGGCGGCCTGACAATTCTCCTTTACGATTGACCACTCGATGTGCTGGGATGTTTGCCCCATTTTTATTGCATTGATTTAATGCCCACCCTACTACCCTTGCCGAACCTAATGCCAAAAAATCCGAAATACGCCCATAAGTTGTGACTTTTCCTTTAGGAATCAGCCTAACGAGATCATATATATTCTCTTGGTGTGTCATGCTTTTTGCGTAAAAGCTAGCTTATTCTGGATTCAATATGGCCTGCTTGATAGCAGCTTCAAGCTCCGTTGCCAAATCGGGATTATCCCCCAAAAATTGAGCGGCACTGGTTCTTCCTTGCGCAATTTTGGTACTGTTATAAGCATACCAAGAGCCGCTTTTTTGAATCAAATCATACGCTACTCCTAAATCTAAGATTTCTCCATTCTTCGAAATACCTTTTCCATAGATGATATCAAATTCAGCAATTCTAAAAGGAGGCGCCAATTTATTTTTGGCTACCTTCACTTTCACATGATTACCCATCACATTCCCTTCTGCATCTTTTAGCGCAGGTCCTTTTCTTCTAATGTCTAGGCGTATAGAGGCATAAAACTTCAAGGCATTTCCACCAGTCGTCACTTCAGGATTGCCAAACATGACACCTATTTTTTCACGAAGTTGGTTGATAAAAATTAAGGTTGTGCCCGTTTTTCCGACCGTACCCGTTAGTTTTCGCATTGCTTGAGACATCAATCTAGCTTGGAGTCCCATCTGCGAGTCGCCCATTTCTCCTTCTATTTCTGCCCTAGGGACTAATGCCGCTACCGAATCCACCACAATAATATCAATGGCTCCTGAACGGATCAAATTTTCTGTAATCTCCAAAGCTTGCTCCCCATAATCGGGTTGGGAAATCAATAAGCTATCAATATCAACCCCAAGATTAGCAGCATAATGTCTATCAAATGCATGTTCTGCGTCAATAAAGGCAGCGATACCACCCTGTTTTTGGCATTCAGCAATAGCATGGATAGCCAAGGTCGTCTTACCAGAGGACTCTGGACCATAAATTTCAATGACTCTCCCTTTCGGTAACCCCCCAATTCCCAGAGCCAAATCCAATCCTAACGAACCCGTAGAAATCACATCTTCTTCTATTTTTTGCCTATCCCCCATACGCATCACCGTCCCTTTTCCATATTGCTTATCGAGCTTATCCATGACAAGCCTAAGTGAGCGCTGTTTTTGTTCTAAATCCTTTGACATAATTGGTTGTTTTTTCCGAAAGGAGTCCCCTTTAGTGCGAAATTACTTATTAAAAATCTCTTGACCTAATAAATATGAATATACAACCGAAAACAGTTATCTTTGTTGAATATAAAAGCACTAAAATGTTAAAACAAAAAGTCTTTGCCGATAACTTAACCTCCCTTGCAGATGCCCGCTATTTTGCTGCTAATGGAGCAGACTGGTTGAGTTTTTTGGTCACCCCAAACCACCCGAACTCTATGTCTCAGGCGGACATATTAGAGATAAAAGGTTGGTTATCAGGACCTAGCATCGTGGGTCGATTCATTCATCCTTCCTCTGTTGAAATTCAAGATACCATCAATAAAGCTGGATTAGATGCTGTTTTGGTCGATGCTAACACCCCACTTTCGGTCCTTCAACAAGGATTTTCAGTTCCTGTATTTAAGGAAGTACTCCTTTCGGAAAAATCAGACTGGGTGAAGGAAGTAGAATGGTCTGCCCCCTTTGCTGATGGTATTGTGCTAAAAAGTGACCAACCCATCAATAAAAAAAACAAGCAATTACTCAAAGAACTTTGTCAGACTTATGACATTGTCTTGGATGCCACTTTGGCTGGAGAATGGCAAACTGACACTTTTCGATTAGTTGAGCCGTTTACACCCAAAGCGTTGATGGTGGAAGCTACCGGCACAGAAGAAGAAATAGGCAAAAAGACCTTTGAACAGATGGATTCATTTTTTGATGAATTGAGCGATGAGGATTAGAAGCTGGTTAAAAAAAATATTTGGTCGAAAGACTCAAAAGGAAGAGCATAATTTAATGAAATATTTAATAGTTGGGTTGGGCAATATGGGTGCGGAATATAATGAGACACGTCACAATATTGGTTTTAAAGTAGTGGATTTTCTTGCGCAAAAAAAAGAGGTCAGTTTTGAACCCAACAAGCAAGGAGATGTCACCAAATTCAAACATAAAGGTCGCCAATATATAATACTAAAACCTTCTACTTACATGAATTTAAGTGGAAAGGCTGTCCGTTTTTGGATGCAAAAAGAAAAGATTCCAATCGAACGGGTGGTCATAATTGTAGATGATTTAAACCTGCCTTTCGGAAAAATACGCTTGCGCAGCAAAGGAAGCGATGGTGGACATAATGGACTCAAAAGCATCAATCAAGTTGTCGGTCAAAACAATTATCCACGAATCAGAATCGGAGTAGGAAATGAATTTGCGAAAGGCAAACAAGTGGATTATGTACTCGGCAAATGGTCAAACGAAGAAGCTGACCAGCTTCCTGAGATTATTGATAAAACGACCAAAGCCATCTTAGACATTCCCATGGTGGGCGTCAACCGTATCATGACTCAGCTAAACAAATAATAGTTCATTGAGGCGTTGCAAACGCTACGACTTCATAATTCATCTTGCAAAAATCGAGCGGTATGGCTTTCTTTTACTTTGGCTATCACTTCTGGCGTACCACTAGCGACTACATTTCCGCCAGCATTTCCACCTTCTGGACCGATATCTACGATATAATCCGCGACCTTAATCACGTCCATATTATGCTCAATAACCACTAGTGTATTTCCTTTTTCTACTAATCTATTGAGGACATTTAGTAAGAGTTGAATGTCCTGAAAGTGGAGACCTGTGGTCGGTTCATCCAGTATATAAAGCGTATTTCCCGTATCTCTTTTGGACAATTCCTCAGCCAATTTAACCCGCTGAGCTTCTCCTCCACTAATCGTCGTGGCTTGCTGTCCAAGCGTAATATACCCAAGTCCGACCTCTTTCAACGTGCGAAGCTTACGTAAGATATTAGGAATATGTGCAAAGAACTCAACAGATTCTTCCACAGTCATATTAAGAATATCATTAATTGTTTTCCCCTTGTAAAGTATTTCTAATGTTTCTCTATTATATCTTCGACTCATACAAGTTTCACAAGCGACTTGCACGTCAGGCAAGAAGTTCATTTCAATGACACGTTTACCAGAACCACGGCAAGTTTCGCATCGTCCTCCTTTTACATTAAAAGAAAAACGACCGGGTTTATAGCCTCTTATTTTTGACTCTGGGAGGTTCGCAAAAAGAGACCGTATAAAAGTAAAAACACCAATGTAAGTAGCGGGATTCGATCTTGGGGTTCGACCGATTGGGCTTTGATCTATTTCTATGACTTTATCGATGTGATCCAGCCCCGATATTTTTTTATATGGTAAAGGTTTTTGTAGGCTTTTGTAGAAGTGCTTGCGCAAAATAGGATACAAGGTGTTATTAATGAGTGAAGACTTACCACTACCCGACACACCTGTAATACAAGTAAAAGTTCCTAATGGAATGGTCAAGTTTACATTCTTCAAATTATTACCGGTACAACCCTTTAAGACTATTTTTTTTCCGTTTCCTTTCCTTCTAGTTTTTGGCACTTCAATACCTTTTTTGTTATTGAGGTATTGAGCGGTAACGCTTTTATTTTTAATAAAATCTTTGGGGCGACCTTCTGCAACAATCACCCCCCCATGCTTACCCGCACCTGGACCGATATCCACCAAGTAATCCGAAGCCAACATAATGTCTTTATCGTGTTCGACGACAATGACACTATTACCAATTTCCGTTAGTTCTTTTAATGAAGCTATCAAACGTTGATTATCTCTTTGGTGCAAGCCAATACTCGGCTCATCCAAAATATAAGTAACGCCTGTCAGTTGAGATCCAATCTGAGTAGCCAATCGAATCCGCTGTGCTTCTCCACCAGACAAGGTACGAGCCGGTCGGTTCAAACTCAAATAATCTAATCCAACATGCGCTAAAAACTTTAAGCGGAAACGAATCTCTTTGATGATTTCTTGTCCAATGGCCAACTGTCGCTTGGTCATGTGACTTTCAATGGTATCCGCCCATTTGTTAAGTGTGGTAATATCCATTTGTGCAAGATCACCAATACTTTTCTCGGCTATTTTAAAATGTCTTGATTCTTTTTTGAGTCGAGTACCTACACAATCAGCGCACGTACTGACACTCATAAAACGTTCTGCCCATTGCCGCATTTTTTCGGAAGTAGATTCTTTATACCACCGCTCCAACATCTTGAACAAGCCCTCATGACCAATATTGTAGCCATATTCATCTTTACTATGATGATGCTTGACCCGAATATTTTCGTCACCCCCATATAGGATCGTATCCAACACTTCTTTTGGAAACTTATTAATCGGAGTCGAAAATGTAAATTTATATTTGTCCGCAAGGGCACGAATTTGCTTAAACAGCATATTTTCTCGTACTTCTCCGAAAGGAACAATCCCTTGTTTATTAATACTCAAACTGTCGTCTGGAATTACTTTCGCTAAATCAACTTCCGTCACAAATCCCAATCCATTACATCGAGGACAAGCCCCATATGGAGAATTGAAAGAGAAGGCGTTAGGGGATGGTGCTTCATAAGAAATGCCCGATTCAGGACACATCAGGTGCTTACTAAAAGGAGTGACAATATCGGTATCCATATCCAAAATAAAAATCAAACCTTCGCCCATACTCAACGCAAGTTCCAAGGATTTGCGAAAGCGTTCCTCTTTATCAGGTGCTAACTTAATTCTATCCACCACCAATTCAATATCATGAGTCTTGTATCGATCTATTTGAGGGATAGGATTTAATTCTTGAATGGTACCATTGATTCTGACTTTTGTAAAACCCTGTTTGCGAACTTGCTCAAACAATTCTCTATAATGCCCTTTCCTAGCTCGAACCAAAGGAGCTAAAACAGAAATCTTTTTATCCTTAAAATTTGCCAGAATATTATCAACCATCTGATCTTCCGAAAACTGGACCATCTTCTTGCCCGTCACATAGGAGTATGCATCTCCCGCTCTAGCAAAAAGTAATCGCAAAAAATCATATACTTCGGTCACCGTCCCAACAGTCGATCGAGGATTTTTATTTGTTGTTTTTTGTTCGATGGAAATGACAGGACTCAGCCCTGTGATTTTCTCCACATCTGGGCGTTCCATCTCTCCTATAAACTGTCTCGCATACGCCGAAAAAGTTTCCATATAGCGGCGCTGACCTTCTGCGTAAATGGTGTCAAAAGCGAGGGAAGATTTACCGCTTCCGCTTACACCTGTGATGACAACAAGTTGATTGCGGGGAATGGTCAAATCCACATTTTTCAGATTGTGGACTTTTGCACCAATGACCTGAATAAAGTCATTTTTGATGATGGATTTCTTAGCTGATTTTTGCATTGAGTTGATAACAACTTGGGGCTTGGATAGTTTTGGAAAAGGGGCAAGCATACAAGAAAGAGACATCAAGGCAACCGAAAAAAATGAAACCAAAAAAAATCTTCCCACTTACCTATCGTAGGGCGGTATTGGACGCAAGTCCCTCCTTACTTACAAAGCGCTATACATTTTTCTAGGACGGTCATTGCGTTACGAGCGGATTCGATGTCCCTAAATTCGATGGCAAAAGTATTCTTATAATTACCAGGTTCTCCATTTTTATAATACTTAACCACTTTTTCTTGGTGATTAGCCGTAAGTTCTATGGCTAATTTCTTCCCAGAAATATCCCATTTAACTTTCTTTGCATCCAAATCTGCTAGTGCAAATTCAAAATTTTCTTCTAGCTGTTTTTTACCTGATTTTACGCTCGTAAAAGTCCATTTACAATCCTCACCATCGACGGCTAAGCTTTGCTCCTTATCTGGAATATTTTGTTCTTTTAGGTTTTTTGCTAGCCACTCAAAATTTTCTTTTAAAGTAGAGAAAGGAGTAAAACCACCATCTTCGCACTTATTCGCGGCAGCTACTGCGGCGACCTTCATTGTTTTCGCTGACTCGATGTCCTTCGCTACGATGAATATTTTATTGGTATAGCTACCCAATTCACCATCTTTATAAACTTGAATTAATTTATTTTTAGAGGTACCCAGTTCCAACATCACTTTATTCCCTTTGATGGTAATATCAATTTTCTTTGCCCTCACATCTATAAAATTAAATCTAAATTCTTTGTTTTTAGCATCTGAATCTCCTTTTGCCTCGCTATAATTAAATACAGTTGCACAAGAAGCTTTTAGCTCTTGATCTACCGAAATCTTATCTAATTTTACCTCTCCAGTATGCTTAGCTAAATGATTGAGTGCTTCATGAGCGGAAGAGAAAGATGGAAAATTAGCCTTTTCTTTTTTCTTACTATCTTCTATCAATGTCTCCAATACTTCGACCATACACTTTGCCTTATCAAAATCTGAGAAATAAAACTTCACTTTACTGGTATATCTCGTTTTTTCTCCCTTTTTATAAAAGACATATTTTTTATTTCTTTTTGTTTTAGCTTCCACAAAAAATTCTTTGCTTTTGATCTGTAATTTTATACTCCGCTTATTCAAGTCTGCCAAGTTAAACAGCCATTGTTCTTCGGTAGTGGATTTCGCTTTTGTCGCCACAGAATAATCCACTAAAATACCATTCAAGACCAGTTTTTGATCTACAGCTACATCCCCCGTCGAAAAATCCGTGATACTTTTCTCCAACCAAGCATAACCATCAGTGGCACTAGAAGGGCATTCAGAGGGCATTTTTTTCGCTTCTCCAACGATTTCCTTTAAGGCGCTTTCTATGTCTTTGCCAGCATCTGGATCTGGTGCATACAGTTTTAATTTTGCCATATAGTTTTTAAACTTTCCTTCTTCCGAAAAGGCAATCATCTTTTGCTTCGATTTCATAAAAACATTGACTTCTATTACATCCTTATTTGTTTTAGATCGAATAGTTTTCACATCTACATCTTGCAAATTAAAAGCATAGGAAGTGGATTTTACTTTCCCCTTTTTCTTGCTTGTTTCGTCTATGCTTAGGACGACTTTGTAGGGTTTTGATTTTTCCCACTCTAGACGTTGACTAATGACGTAGGACTTCGTTTCGACATCTGCCAACTGAGATTTGAGTGCCTCAAGCGAGGATACTAGATTGGATTGCGCTTGGGCAAACAAAGAAACAGATATGAGGAGCATAAGTAGATAAATCCTTTTCATAGGGCAAATTATTGGTGAATAGTTGCCCAAACATATAGGTTTTTTACCTAGGAAACAATGCCGTTAATTTATTGATCTGTTAATAATAAATTGACAACAGGAAGCAATTGAACGCGACCGCAGGGAAGTAAATCCGTTTTTACCGACCGTAAGCTCGTTCTTTTAGATCTTTCAGGAAAGGGGATGCAAAAATAAATGATTGTAGCAATTCACTATCGGAATCAATTATTTCATCTTTACTACCTTGCCAAGCCACTTTACCTTGATGGATTAAGGAGATATTTTCTCCAATACCCATGACGGAATTCATATCGTGCGTATTGATGATGGTCGTTGTTTGGTTGGTTCTGGTGATATCTAAGATTAATTCATCTATGACTAGGGAGGTTTTAGGATCTAGTCCAGAATTCGGTTCATCACAAAATAAGTAATCTGGATCCAGTACAATGGCTCTTGCAATACCCACTCTTTTTTGCATTCCTCCACTGACCTCCGACGGGTATTTGTCATTGGTTCCTTCGAGTCCCACTACTTCAAGGCAATAGTCCACTCTTTTTCTTTTTTCCGCAAGGGTCATATTCTTAAACATATCCATCGGGAAACGTATATTTTGTTCGACCGTCATTGAATCAAACAGGGCAGAACCTTGAAAAAGCATGCCAATATTCATCCGAACCTCTCGCATCGCCTTCTTGTCCAAGTCTGTAAAATTAACATCAGAGTACCAGATTTTACCCGCAGTAGGCACCATCAGGCCTACTAATAATTTTAACAACACCGTTTTGCCCGCACCACTTCTTCCGATAATCAAGTTGGTTTTTCCCTTTTCAAAATTCAGAGAAATCCCTTTTAAGACTTCCGTCTCATCAAAACTTTTGAATATATTTTCTGTCCGAATCATCTGTTAACTTGTCAATAGAATTACCAATAAATAATCCGCCAAAAGAATCAAGATGTTACTATAAACGACGGCTTGCGTGCTTGCTTTACCTAAAGCCACACTTCCTATCTTCACAAAATACCCTTGGTAACAACTCACGGTGGAAAGGATAAAGGCAAATACAAACGACTTAATAAACATCATCTTGACATTGTAGGGATTATAGAAAGACCTCAACCCTCTAATATAATCGACATCACTCAAAGCCCCTGGCAATACGGTCGCCAAATATCCACCAATAATGGCTACAATCGCAGAGACTGCTACCAATAAAGGAATCACTGCCACGGCAGCTATCGTCCGAGGCATGACCAAGTAAGCAGCCGTATTCAGTCCCATGATTTCCATGGCATCAATATGTTCTTTTTGGCGCATGCCTCCGATTTCAGAAGTCATATTTGACCCTACTTTTCCCGAAAGGACCAAGGTCGTAAAAGTCGGAGACAATTCAATAATCGCCAAATCCCGAACGATATAACCAATATAGTACATCGGAATCATCTGCCCATCTAGTTGATAGACAAACTGCATCGCTGCCACGGCTCCTATAAAAACAGAAATCAACACGACTATAGTCAAGGAACCAATACCGATATCGTACATTTGGCGCACGGTTTCTTTCCAGTACATCTTAAAGCTCTCAGGCTTAGAGAAAGCTTGCCACAACATCATCAAGTAACGCCCAAAGTGATAGGGGAATCTCCAAATCATTAGATATTCAATTTTACGAAGTCAAAAGTATTACATTTTTTGACTATTCAAGGTTATATCGAACGTAATTCTTAGCTTTGTGGTTCAAAATAGCCCACAATATGAATAATAATGCCGTAATATCGGGTGGAACGAAAGGAATTGGTCTAGCGCTGGCACATGCTTTCGCAAAAATTGGCTTTGATTTGGCCCTCTGTTCTCGAAATAAAGAAGACCAATCTGAACTCGTTACTGCTTTCTCAAAAAAATATCCAAACATTCAAGTTCATACTTTCGTCGCGGATATAAGCAAAAAGACAGAGGTTATCGCTTTCGCAAAATTCGTCCGTAGTAAAATGCCTCAAATAGAAGTGCTAATAAACAATGCAGGCGTCTTCTTGCCGGGTGATATTTTAAAAGAAGCATCTGGGCAGCTAGAATCTCAAATTGAAACAAACCTATACAGTGCCTACTATCTGACACGTGAACTCGTACCGCACATCCCCAAACACGGTCACATCTTCAACATGGCTTCCATTGCTAGCTTCATGGCTTATAAAGGAGGGGGAAGTTACACCATTTCCAAATTTGCTATGCTTGGTTTTTCTAAAGTCCTACGAGAAGAGCTAAAAGAAGCATTCATCAAAGTCACCTCCGTTATGCCAGGAGCCACTTGGTCAAATTCATGGCAAGGAGACAATCTCCCACCTTTTGAACGGCTGATGCCCGCAGCAGACATCGCCTCAATGGTGGTTGCAGCATGGCAACTAGGTCCATCATCGGTCGTCGAAGATTTAGTCATTCGACCCCAATTAGGCGATTTATGAGGTAGGGTTATCCTTTGGGGGCTAAGACAACAAGTTAGCATTCAGCAGAAAAAACCGTATTTTCGTAGATAAATCAGGTCTGTGCGGTAAAAAATGTGTACTCTTGTTTTATGATAAAAGATATTTTTAAGTCCATGGGCACCTATCGGATTGCCATACAATATATGTTTAAGCGAAAGCTATGGCATTGGCAGATTGTACCCGGTTTTGTTTCGTTATTGTTGGGCGCTCTTATCTTCGGAGCCGCCTATCTGTTTGGGGACAATCTAGGCGGGATTCTGTCCAATTGGTATCCATGGACATTTGGGGCTGCCTTTGTAGCCAAGTTTTTTGGGATCATCGGCAAGATACTGATTGTTGTTTCAGGGTTATTTTTATATCGGTATGTACTATTAATAATAATCAGCCCATTTTTAAGTCTCCTTTCGGAAAAAGTTGAAAAAATATATCGGAATGATCCCCATTTCAACCCACCCCTTTTTAGCCTAAAAAGGATGTTTCGCGATATCCGTAGAGGGATATTTTTGGCGCTTCGAAATTTAAGTCGAGAAATATTTTACATATTACTCTTATTATTAGTTGGATTAATTCCGGGACTTGGTCTGCTCACTACTCCGCTGACTTTTGCAGTACAATCCTACTATGCTGGATTTGCCAATATGGACTTCACCAATGAACGTTATAAAAATACGCAGGAGCGTATACAGTTTGTCAAAAATCATAGAGGGTTAGCCATTGGCAATGGATTGGTTTTCTTAGGGCTATTATTCATACCGATTATTGGTTTATTCCTTGCTCCTACCTTGGGCGTCATTGCTGCGACGATTGATGTGTTGGACGAAGAGGAAATGTCGATCGCTTAACTAACCTGTGGGTATAGCGACATTGGTGGAAACCGCAAAGACGCGAAGACGCGAAGGTGGCATGAGCGACATTGGTGGAGACCGCGAAGGCCTGATAAATCTGGCGACACCGCGGTATGTCGCAGAACAAGTCGTATGTCCACTGGCGGTCAAATTTGGCAAATGCCAAACTATCTGGAACCACTATCATTCAAATTTGGGGTGGAATCATTTTGATAAATCACTTGAATAAAACCTAATTCCCTTTCTGGATTGATAAATCTGGCGATACTGAAGAAACATACAATGTCCTGAGTCAAAAGCAGTTATGACCTATATCACATTTCTATTTAGACAAAATACAAATAGTGATTAAAAGCTAAGAAAGATGAAATAAGTACTAAATAATGATGCATTTTAGCGCAAGCGGAGTAAATTTGCAACACGAAATCAAAACTACTCCCCGAATAAACTAAATAGGTTTCATGCTGAAAATTCAGTAATGCCAAGCCTCTTTCCTTTAACCAAATAGAATCTACCTATGAGCTGGATTGCTAACTTACTGACCTCCTCAATTGGGCGAAAAGTAATCATGAGTTTAACAGGACTCTTCTTTGTTGTATTCCTAATCATCCATTTGATAGGCAATCTACAACTACTTTCCGACGATGGAGGGGTTGCTTTCAATGCATACGCGGCCTTCATGTCCCATAATGGACTTATCCAGGGAATGTCTTGGGTCATCAAGTTTCTATTTGGGCTACATGCAGTGCAAGGTATGCTACTTTGGCGGAAGAACCGAGCAGCCAAAGGACAAAAATATGCTGTTAAGGTGACCAATAATACTTCCTTTGCAGGCCGTAACATGGCGCTATTGGGGATGCTAATTTTAGTATTTCTTGTCTTGCACATGTGGGACTTTTGGTATAAGATGCACTATACTGAGCTAGCGACCGTCGATGGAGTCAAAGACTTAGCGGCCTTGGTCAGTTATAAGTTTAGCCAACCTTTGTATGTAGGTTGGTATGTATTTTCGATGCTTGTTTTAGGTTTTCACCTATGGCATGGATTCGGAAGTGCCTTCCAAACTTTGGGCGCAAGACATCCAAAATATGATGGCCTTATTAATTTTACTGGAAAGTTCTTGTCCATCATCTTGACACTCGGTTACATAATCATCCCCATCATTATGTACCTCAAACATTAATCCAACCAAAGCTACGATATATGAAATTTCAAGGAAATGTACCAGAAGGGCCACTCGCCACCAAATGGACAGAATATCGCTCCAAAATGCCACTTGTGGCGCCAAATAACAAACGAAAACTAGACATCATCGTTGTCGGTACTGGCTTGGCTGGGGCTTCAGCGGCTGCGTCTTTCGCCGAAATGGGCTACAATGTAAAGGCTTTTACCTTTCATGACAGCCCTAGAAGGGCACATAGTATTGCAGCCCAAGGCGGTATCAATGCTTCAAAGAATTATCAAAATGACGGTGATAGTGATTACCGTTTATTTTATGACACAGTCAAAGGTGGAGATTATCGGTCGCGTGAGGCCAATGTATATAGATTAGCCGAAGTCAGTGGCAACATCATCGACCAATGTGTCGCACAAGGTGTACCCTTCGCAAGAGAATATGGTGGCACCCTAGCCAATCGGTCCTTTGGTGGCGTATTGGTTTCTAGGACTTTTTACGCAAGGGGGCAGACTGGACAACAACTCTTAATCGGTGCCTACTCTGCCCTATCTCGCCAAATTGCGACGGGTAAAGTAACTATGTATAACCGCCGTGAGATGCTAGAATTGGTCTTAGTCGATGGCAAAGCACGAGGTATCATTGCCAGAAACCTATTGACTGGAGAATTAGAGAGGCACGCAGCTCATACGGTAGTATTGGCTACTGGGGGATACGGCAATCTATATTATCTTTCGACAAATGCAATGGCTTCCAATGTCACGGCTGCCTGGCGTGCGGCAAAGAAAGGTGCTTATTTTGCTAATCCATGCTATGTACAAATACATCCCACTTGTATTCCTCAATCAGGGGATTATCAGTCTAAGTTGACCTTAATGTCTGAATCCTTGCGGAATGATGGACGGATATGGGTACCCAAGCACGAAGCTGACGTACTTGCCATCCGAGCAGGAAATAAGAAGCCAACGGATATCCCCGAAGAAGATAGAGATTATTATTTGGAAAGAAGATATCCCGCTTTTGGCAACTTAGTCCCCAGAGACGT
>CAYRVZ010000020.1:0-11576 GCA_964427815.1 uncultured Saprospiraceae bacterium
ATCCCCTAGAAATTGAATAAGGATAGTCGCATCTGAAATAGCATTTGGCGCAAGCGGAATATTAAAAGTAATCGGCTGCGGCACTAGCCCCGCATTGGCATTATTAACGAAGGTTAAGTAAGTCGTATCACTAACATATTCAAAATCTTGGTTCGTGGTGCAATTATCCGAAATCTGGGTTGGAAAAGGAAGTATAAACACACCTTCACAGCTATTTTCGGGCACATAAACATGGGTATCGTCTGGGCAAGATAAAGTGGGAGGCTCCTCATCTATCACTTGGATGGTACTAAAACAACTGCTTTGGTTTCCGGCGCAATCTTCCGCAATATATCCAATGCTATGATTGCCTTGCGTCAAAAACAGGACTTCGTTTGTCAAGGGTAGGACGTCTCCTTCATCTAGCATATATTGGACGAGAATATCGGTATTTTGAATAGTATAATCGTAACTCATGGTCACCGTTACTTGTCCACCTATACATATATCATTAATACTTAAAGCGGCTTCATCTGTAGAAACTAAATAGAGATTCATGGCACCATCTTGTAGCCAACTAGATAATTGAGTCACAGAAATATTTGTCAAAATTGTCGTGCTATTTCCACATTGTGAAGGTGTTAAATTTGTCTTGCCTAGATAGGTGCTATCTTCCGCATAAATGTGAAAATATTCAAGTTCCCCTTCTCCATCCACCTGAATCAAATCAATTTGTAATTTTATGTTTCCTGTAATTCCAGAAGTGGGCTCAGAGGTGCTTAGATTAAAAGTAAGCGCTATTGGATAAGTATTGGCATCTACTCCACTTGGATGTACAATTTCTTTTGTATCTGATAGATTGGCTTCCCGAAAATTAGCACCGCATCCATCCCAAACGGATGCCAAATCAGGAATAACCATGCTTTTGCCGCACATAGTGGGATCGGAAGCAACTACTATACTTTGTGGGCAAATGATAGAAGGATTGTCTAGATCTTTGATGGTGATTGTCTGTGTGGCTTGGTTGATATTGCCACAATTATCCGTGGCTAACCAATTTTTCGTGAGGGTATAATTATAAAAATCGCAAGCTGTTGAATCTGCTCCTTGAGTTGTATTTTCAATTAGAACAAGCGTTACATCTGTATCACAACTGTCTAAAGCGACCACATCATATACCGGTAATGCTGAACCACAATTAAGGAGGGTGTCATTTGGCAAATTCAAAAACATCGGTGCGACCGTATCAAATACGTGAATGACTTGGGTGAGCGAACTTGAGTTTCCACAAGCATCTGTTGCAGTCCATGACCTAGACAAATCGTAATTATTTGTGCAGCTTCCAGCGATGAAGGTTTGGTTTTTTATGATATTAAGGTTGCTTGAGCAATTATCTACTACATCAATGTCTTGAAAAACAGGGAGGTATTGACATTGAACCGTTGTGTCTGAAAAAGGAGCGGAAGAAAAGACAGGAGCAATGGTATCTTGCACCATAATTATTTGCTGAAAATTTGTCACATTATTACAGTGATCTTCAATGGACCAATCTCGTACGATTGTATAGTTATAATAGAGACAACTTTGAGGATTGGTACTTTGGCTAGAACTTTCATTAAATGTTTCTATTAGGTTTGGGTCACAATCAATTACTTGCAATCCATTATTTAGCCGTAAGGCAGGAGGGACGTTCGTGCAGTGATAGGTCGTGTCGTTCGGCGGGTTTAAAACACTCGGGCTTAGATTGTCATTTACTTGATAATTGGCAAAAGCATAAGTCGTATTTCCGCATGGATCAAGTGCGGTGAAGATAACGACAATCGTTGTGTCGCACTTGAATGAAATTGAAATGGGTGCATTATTACTATATGATACCGCCCCTATAGCTTCGATTGTGTTCATGTTTTGCGCAAGCCAAACAGGAAAATCAACGTCAAAAGCGCTACAATCCGTTGCACCGTTCATGGGAAATACGGTAAATTGAGGAGGTGACATGTCCGGCTGAATGATTAATGTTTGGGTATGAATAGCGGTATTGCCAGTCGTATCTGTTGCAGCCCATGTTCGATAAATATTACCGCCTACACACGTGTCTGTAAGCTCACTTTGCGTAAACTGTACATCCACGTCACCACAATTATCCGTTGCGGTAACCTGAGCAGGTGCAGGCACTTCTTCGATAGAACTATAGAAAAGAAAATTATCAGGGAGGCTACTGGACTCAAATACAGGAGGTAAATTATCTGCAAAGCGGACATCAAAAGTGAAGGTTTCTGTATTGCCTTGGTCGTCTGAAGCCTGAACGTACATCGTTTTTATTTCCCCCGCCTGAAAAAAGTCATTGTATTGAAATCCAGCTGCCGAATAATCAAAATAAAAGTTAACATTGGCATTTAGGGTAGAAGTGATGTTTACGTCATTTGGCAAAATAGAATAAGGCGCATCGCAATTATCCCCCCCCACAAAAAGGGTGTCAGGGCCATAGTAAGTGAAAGCAAAATTTTGGGCATACGAAGACATGGGTCGTATCGCCAAGGACAAGACATAAAAGAGCACAACCTTAACTATCCAATGTAAGCGAAAACTCATTAGTTCAGAGCGGTTTTAAACATCAACTGTCCCAAATGTTTGGGGGGAATACAAATATAACTGTTATTTACTAATTTATACTAATTTTTGGGTATATTTCGTATTTGTCCTGTCACAAAAGAGATTAAATAGACTTAATTAAGGTCTAAGTATAGCGAAAAAGTGCTTTTTTTCACTAAAAGCTTGCATATATGTTAATAGACCTTTAATTTAGCGGAAGCTTAGCAAGTTAACCGCTTGATAACCAATACCAAACATGTGAAATAGACCTTGAACAAGTTTATTTCTTTTTTCTGGGATAAAAATTTGATTAATGGGAATAGTGCAACGATTGTTATCGCTACCTTCAAATCCAGAACATATCCACAAACTTGAACCTTTTCTTGCTGACGTAACGTCTCCTTACGGTTTAGACCAAGGTAGTTATGGCAAGATACTTATTAGCTTGACAGAAGCCGTCAATAATGCAATTTTGCATGGCAATGAATGTCAAGAGTATAAGGAGGTATGTATCAAGTGTCATCAAAATGGTAAAACTATTAAATTTTGGGTGTCCGATGAAGGTCAGGGCTTTAACCCGGATGATTTGCCATCTCCCTTACAGGAAGATAGACTGATGATAGAAGGAGGACGTGGGGTCTTCTTGATGAAAGAGCTTACAGACCGCATAAAGTTTAAGAATAATGGCTCTACCGTAGAGTTGTGCTTTAATGTCTGACAGCTCCATCCAATTTTTTATAGAAGATTTACCTGACTTTTCTTTTCTGCAAAGAGAGGAGAACCATAATTGGTTGCTTGCTGTTGTGCTAGAAGAGGGTGAATCACTGAAGTCTATAAGTTTCATATTCTGCTCCGATGAGTACTTATTAGATATCAATAAGCAGTACCTTCAACACGACTATTATACGGATATTATTACTTTTCCGCTCCATGATGACGGGGAGAAGATTGAAGCGGATATATTTATTAGTATAGATCGTGTTGCCGAAAATGCTTCAAAACTAGAACAAAAATTTGAGCAAGAATTAGCACGGGTGATGGTACATGGGCTCCTGCATTTATTAGGATATGGAGATGGGACAGATACAGAAAAGAAAGCTATGCGCGAAAGAGAGGATTTTTATCTTGCGAAAAAAGGTAAAACGATGATTTAGGAATCTATTAATTTGACTTCCAATAATAGGGTGTCAAGATAATCAAAACGCTAAATAACTCAAGTCGCCCAATTAGCATAAACAAACTCAATACAAACTTCCCAATTTCGGGTATGCCCGCAAAATTATTAATCGGTCCAACTGATCCGATACCTGGACCGACATTCCCGATACAAGTGGCTATAGAACCAATAGCTGTCAAAAAAGGTTGTTCGACATTATACCATCCAAGTATGATAGTCATGAGAATGGCTCCAAAAACAAATAAAGCCAAATAGACAATCAAAAAGACTAAAATATGGGTGATAATAGAATTACTCACAATGTAATTATCAACCTTTACCTTGATGATAGCTCTAGGATGCAATAGTCGTTTGAATTCGAGTAACGCATTTTTTACAAAAACTACATGGCGAATTACTTTTACACCACCACTCGTCGAACCTGCACAGGCACCCGTAAACAACAACATGAAGAAAAACATGGTCAAACCACTATTCCAAGCAGTATAATCTGCGGACACAAAACCTGTAGTCGTTACCACTGAAATAACTTGGAAGGCCGCATCTCGAAAAGATTTCTCAAGACTCAAGTCAGTACTATAAGCTACAGAAGCTGCTACGCCAAGCACAAACAGAAGTGTAGCGATAGCATAGGTCCTAAATTCATCACTCCCAAAGACGCGATCAAATTTTCCTTTCAATGAGAAATAAATAACGGTGTAATTCATGCCTGCGAAAAACATAAAAAGGATAATAGGATACTGGACTATGGGTGAGTCGAAGTGAGCCATACTGGCGTTCTTAGTAGAAAAACCTCCAGTGGACATCGTTGTCATGGCATGGTTAATCGCATCAAAGAAAGTCATGCCGCTTATAAAATATAAAATAAGCATCAAGAGAACCGTCAAACCGAAATAAATTCCCCAAAGCCGTTTAGCTGTCTCTTTGATTCTTGGGTGGATTTTGTCAGAGGTAGGCCCAGGTGCTTCTGCAACAAACAACTCTACTCCACCGATACCAAGCATTGGAAATATAGCAACAGTCAACACAATAATCCCCATTCCGCCTATCCATTGCGTCAAGCTTCTCCAAAATAATATACCTTCAGGCAACGCTTCTATATCATTAAAAACGGAAGCACCTGTTGTGGTTAATCCAGATGTACTTTCAAACAAGGCGCTAGCCAAACTAGGAATGGTTCCAGTAAAAATATAGGGCAATGCACTAGCTAAACACAAAAATATCCATCCTAACGTGACGATTAAATAACCATCTCTTTTGGAGACTTTATTGTTTTTAGATTTTAGAAAAAACAACGGTAAACCAAGAGCCCCAGAGATTAAAGAAGACCATAAAAATCCAGTATAATCGCTCGTCCCATAGTAAATTGAAAAAATAATCGGCAGTAAAGTAAAGCCGCTAATTAATAGCAGTAGTAATCCTATGATACGAAATATCAATTTGAAATTAATCATCTAATTAAATATATTTTCAACAGTAGGGATAGAGGCAACTGAAACATAAACAATAACCTTGTCTGCCTTTTTGAATAAGAAATCAGGTTTGGGTACGATGCCAGTATTATTCCGAATAATACCAACAATAGTACTATCCGCGGGCAAAGGAAGCTTTCCAAGAGGCACTTGAGTAAAATTATTTTCTTTATGTATTTCGAATTCTATGATTTCTCCATCCACCCCTTTTAAGGAAGCAATAGCTTGAATTTTTCCTTTTCTGACATATTTAAAGATGTCATTTGCCGCAATGATCTTCTTGTTAATTAAGGTATCAACCCCTATATTTTGGCTGATATGGGTATAGGCTGAATTGTCCACATGGGCAATGGTCTTATATACCCCTAATTGCTCTGCCATTAAACTGGTGATGATGTTTGTTTCAGAAATGGGCGTCATCGCCAAAAAAGCATCCATATCTTCTAACCCTTCCTCTTTGAGCAGTTCAATATTATTATAATCGCCTCGAATGACCAAGGTGTTATTTAGTTTTTCAACAAAGAGATTCGCTGCTTTTTCATCGTTAGAAACTAAAGAAATGTGGTAGAAGTTTTCAAGGACTTTGGCAGTCTCTAAGGCAAGCGTTGTGCTTCCAATAATCATAATTTTGGAAATCTTTTTGAGCGCTTTGCCGAGATAATTATTTAAGAATTGAAAATTTTGGGCATTCGTCACAAAGTAAACATGATCACTCGCCTGAATGGTCATGGAGGCTTCTGGGAAAATCGTTTTCCCATGCCTTAAAATGGCTACCGTCTTTAAAGAAAAACTAGGTGTATCCTTGTCTAATTGTTTAAAAGTCTTGCCGACATGTTTGCAGGAGTCATCTGCTGTAAAACCGATAACCGATAATTTTCCTTTTTCGAACTCATAGATATCTGTAAAAGAAGCAAGATGCAATAATTTAGTAATTTCATTTGTGGCAAGGAGAGTGGGCGAGATTAAATTATCTACCCCTATTTCACTAAAATGTTTCTGTTGCTTATTGGAAAGATACTCAATGTTACTGATTCGAGCTATGGTTTTTTTTGCCCCAAATTTCTTCGCAAGAATACAAGAAAGTAAATTATTTGTTTCGCTAGTAGTAACCGCAATGAATAAGTCAGCTTCATCTGGGTTTGTTTTGCTTAAGACATCCAAGGTTGTAATGTCACCATCTATGGTTAAGACATCCAAGTGCGTGCTGACGTAGCTTAATAAATCTTTATTCAAATCAACAATCGTGATGTTGTGGTTTTCTTGAACCAAAAGTTCTGCAAGATGAAAGCCCACTCCTCCAGCACCCGCAATAATGATATCCATAATACTTTTTTATCCTTACGGAAAATGTGTTCAAATATTTATTCAAGCTACAAAGGTAGTGTTACTTACTATTATTTGGATAAAATGTTTTACCTTTTTTTTTATGGTTCTAGAAGCTTGTCAAGCTATAGAAAAAAAGGGCAGGTACCGTTTGATACCTGCCCTTTTGCAAATTACTTTTGTTAAGAGATTAGCGTTTTGAGGCTACTTTGGCTTTTATGCTCAAAGTAGCGTGTGGAACCGCTAATAATCTAGGTTTAGAAATAAGCACGCCAGTTGCACGGCAAACACCATACGTTTTGTTAGAGATTCGGATTTGTGCGTTTCTGAGGTGGTCGATTAATTTCTTTTGGCGTGAAGCCATTGTCTGTAGTCTTTCACTCTCAATTGTATTTAATCCATCATCTAATCCGCGCACTTTTGCATCTTCAGTTTGTCCATGCTCAGAAAGCTGTTTTAGGTAATAAGACAGACGATCTTCAGCTTCGGCGATTTTTGCATCTACGATAATCCTAAATTCTTCTAATTCTAGGTCGCTGTAACGATGCAGTTTTGCAACATTTTCTACCATAAGTTTTTTTTAAAAGGTTAAAAAAAGTGGTTGTCCTCAAGGAGGGGTAGGTTTTCAGTTTAGTACCGCAAAGATAAGGTTTTTTACTATAAAAGAAATGTTAATTATTTACTATCAGAATATTATTTGGTTTTAACCCTTAGAAAACGGATATTTTAGAATGATATTTGTTCTTTTTGCTGAGAAAACGGATTATGTATGGAAAGAAGAATCTTAAATTTATTTTTTGTTGGGTGACAGGATAGCAAGAGCGGATGAATAGGTTTTGTCTGCTACCAATAAGATTAAGCCATCAAAAAGTGTAACATTATGTCATATCTTTTTTCTTAAAAGAAACATATTACAAAAAGCACTAAACTGATCGCTTGTCAGATTGTTAGGCTACTCAAGTGCAAGTGATTTCTAACCCCTATTTTCTTGTCAGGCAGTAACCCAAAAACCAACAATATGAATCGAATTTTTGCTTTTTTATGCTTCTTTTATTTGTCCTCCAGTTCTTGGGGGCAGATCGTCAATATTGAGTCCAAACGAATCGATATGGATACGACAGGATGGTCTGGTGCTTTTGGCGTAAGTTTATCACTCATCAGTAACACCAAACAATTATTAAGCACACGTACTAAAGCACATATTCAATGGAAACCTTCAAAAAAAGATGTATTGTTGCTTGTCGGTCAATATGGCCTGACTAAAAGCGGTAAACAGGTTTTTCAAGATTTTGGCTTTGGGCATGTTCGTTATACGAGGTATTTGATTGAGCATTTTGCTTTAGAATCATTTGCGCAAGCACAATATAATAAAGTGAACCAGCTTAAATTTAGAGGCTTAATGGGTATTGGGCCTCGATACCATGCGGTGACTTCTACAAAATTCAATTTGTTCGTTGCCACAATTTTTATGCTCGAAAGGGAAATAACTAAGCAAGAAAAATTTTTTGAAGGAGGTCGGATTAGCACTTACGTAAATTTCACCTTCCAGCCCAATACGCTTTTTAAGTTTATCAATACAACTTACTATCAACCCAGACTGACCTTGCTTTCAGATTATCGTGTGGCTACTGAAGCTAGAATGGAATGGGCCATCACGGGTCATCTGAAGTTTAAATCTGCCTTTCTATATAATTTTGATGTCGATCCGCCGGAAGGAGCACTACAACAAAACTATATTTTAAATAATGGCTTGACTTTTTCTTTTTGAATTGCCCAGCGTCAAGAATGGTTTACTCATTCCAAGCACTTTAACAACCATTCTCGCTCCACTATTTTTTCTTTTCCTAAGATCTCTCGATATAACTCCTCTTTTGCTTTTTTATCATTTGGCACTAGCCGTAAGATCTTTTTTAGAGTAAGTGCAAATGCCTTATAAACTTGCTGGTGATAAACCATCAAATCTTTTCGACGCAAGTAGGTCAATAAGCTATCCAAATAGGATTCTAGGACATCCAGTTGGTCGAGCTCATAATATATTTTTGCTAGGATACCTCTGGCAAATAGTCCCATGATAATGTCATCAAAAACAGTTGAGTTAAGCAGCTGCATTGCTTTTTTGTATTCCTTGCGATCGTAATACAACCGGATGTAAGACAGGTTAATGGTGCTTTCCCGAAATTGCTCTTCCAATAGGTGATCGTATTCGGTCATCAATTTTTCTGCCCACGCAAAATCTTTCTCATGTATCGCTGCCAAAACAATATTTATAAAAGTAAATCTAGATACCTGGCCGTTTATCAACAAAGTTCCTTCTTCGATTCCAGTCCTATAAAAGTCCAAAGTCTGTTGGTAATAAGATTTATCTCCTTCGTTAATCTTGGCGATACAAAAATTAAGGGCTAGAAATAAAATCTCCCTCCGCTCTTCTATTGGAAATTGAGATTTCCATTTTTTCATATCCTCCAATAAACGATTGAACCAAATTTTATCCGATTCCGTCAATGCCTTGTAAGCATAATAGTACAACGAAATAGCCGGATGATCCAACCAGTCGCGTTGCTCTACGTAGGTCAAAACAAAAACTAGTAATTCTTGATTGTAGGACGTTTTATACAGCCTTTGGTGAGATAATTCCATGCAAGCTAGCCTAATTTTTTCCGCAAGGAAATGTCGTTCCAGAGTCTCCGAAAGCAATTGTAAATTAAATTCTTGAAAGCGCCCACTACGACTTTTGTAATTATACTCTTCTTGCAAAAAAAGATGCTCCATCTGAAGGTGATGGCGATTTCGGTAAGGATATTTGTCCAATTGTTGCTGCGCTTTCGTAAATGCCCTTTCAAAGGGCCTGTTGAGTTTTTTCTTTTGATAGACATTCAGCAAGGTGCGGGCAGGAAATAGCAAATCCGTCGATACCGCTTGATGGATGAGGTAGTTTTCTAATTCTTTTTGCAAAAAATACATGACTTGACGCATCCGAGCGTCTTCGTATTTCGTTTGAGGATAAAGATGCGCATAAATACTTTCTTTTTGAAGATCCGTCGAACTCAATGCTTGACAGGTTAAATCGAACAGCAAAGCCACATCTTCCCGTTTATTATGGATAGGAGAGCGCAGCCATTTTTGGATATATTTGTATTCCTTGCGGTCAAATGAGCGAATAATGTCTATTAAAATACTTTTTTGCATCCTGCAAGATAATATTTTATCAACAATATTGCTTAACCATATAAGCGAATAAAATGATAACTGGTTGAAAACCAATCATTTAAAACTAAAATAATGCTTGAAAATATTTTTTTTAAAAACTTTCTTATCAACAAATTGGTAATATTGTCTTTTGTACTCGCAAATAAAAGGCTGACTTTTGTATTATCCGAAACCGATAACGGCTCAACAGGCCATCCCAATTACCGGTTTTTACGATACAAAAGACTTATGATTAAAAGAATACTACATATCGTCCTTTTTTCTTTTTGCTTTGCGCAAGCAAATGGACAAGTAGTATTTCGGCTAATTGGCGGGGAGACGCAGCTAAACAACACGGTAAAGGTCCAGTTGAAGGTTGAAAACTTCACGGATGTAGCCGCCTTGCAATTTTCATTTAAATATGACACGACCTCCTTAATTTTTAATGGGGCGAGTGACTTTGTATTACCGACGACTTCTTCTGCCTTCAATGAACCCCAAAAAGGCCAGATTAACTTCTTATGGTTCTCTAGCAATCTTTCGTTGGAAGATGGACTTTCTCTTTTTAACTTGAACTTCATCGCGATAGAGAATAAGCAATCAAAAGTAGCTTTTGATTTTGACTACACCTTTAGCGTTTTAGATGAAACCACCTCTAGCCATCCATATGTCACTTATTTTGCAGGGATTAATGCCACTTATCTGAATGGTCAAGTGTTATTTGATAAAGTAGAAAATTGCCAGAAAGATGCTGGTGATATTGGGCTCAATGACATTCCTTATAGCTTTGAAAATGCTAATACGATTCGATACGGCACCTCAGATAAATTGGGTGATTTTGAGTACATTATTGATACAGGGGACATTGTATTTAGCACTTTGCCTAGGACTGCCACTTGGTCAGTATGCACCCCTTCATTTCTGTTTAATATTGTCAATTATTCTGAAAATAAGTTATTGAGTTTCTTGCAACCCAACTATGACTGTCCACACATGGAGGTCGATATTTCGGCCCCATTTGTAGTACCTTGTACGAGTATCACGTACTGGGTAGATTATAGAAATAATGGTTCTTCTGCTACAGACAATGCTGTAATAGATATTACCTTAGATAGTTTTTATACTTTTGTTTCAAGCAGTATTACGCCCACGCAACTAAATGACAAAAAGATTAAATTTGATATAGGGTACGTTGACATTGATGGTACAGGTCGATTCAGTATCACTGTACAGAATGAGTGCAGCGGAACGATTGTCGGGCAGGCACAGTGCATCAACGCTCTTATCACTCCAGATGAAATATGCGAACCGGTATCACCCGCCTGGGACGGAGCCTCCTTGAAGCTAGAAGGTAAATGCAAAGGAGATTCAGTAGAATTTAAGCTAATCAATACAAGTACAGTAGATATTGAAAATAAGGACTATATCATCATTGAAGACATGATTTTGGCCCTTACGGGAAAAGCTCAAATAGGAGCAGGGGAATCCACCACCATCACTCAAAAAACAAATAATCATACTTATCGACTCATCACGAGCCAGTCCCCAAACCATCCAGGCAAGAGTTTCCCGACTATTGCCTTAGAAGGTTGCGATGGATATGATAGTAATACGATGCTAGGTTCTGTGACAGAATTTGCGGAAGATGATGCGGATTACTTTACTTCCAAAGATTGTCAAGAAAGCAAAGAGTTAGCCCCAATAAACCATGTGGTTACAGGCCATCCCAAAGGCTATGGCCCCAATTTTACGATTACATCCCACACCGATTTGACGTATTTGATTTATTTCAAAAACGTTGCGGACACCGTGTTGACGAGTTTGGTGATTAGAGATTCCCTTTCGGAATA
>CAYRVZ010000020.1:11676-19768 GCA_964427815.1 uncultured Saprospiraceae bacterium
TCGGAGTTACTCTTCCTGATGGTTGATATCCAAAATCCAATTAATAAGAATATAAAACTCAATGTGTATCCTAATCCGTTTCTTACAGAAACAACCATTGTAGTTAAAGACTATCCGAAAACCGATTTAAGATTGCGTCTATATGGAATAAATGGGAGCGTTCTGTTAGAGCAATCGAGCCAGACTGGGATTTTCCAGTTGTCTAGAGGCAGCTTATCGAAGGGTACTTACGTTTTTGCAATAGAAGACAAAGGCATCTCGATAGCTTCTGGAAAATTAATTGTGCCTTGAAGACACGATTAACTAAAGAAACGCCTTGTACTTGAAAGCAAGAGAAGGTGTTTCTTTTAAATAAAAAAAAAAAGACACTTTATTATAGTGCTAAAGACATACATAGGATTTGAGTAAAGGGTGGTTCCTTTACACTACAATGCTTTGTTGGGATTAAAAAAATGATGAAGCCATCTCTAGCGAGGTGGCTTTTTTGTTTGGTTTTTATTAACAGCTTAATAACTTTTACAACATGTTCATAATTAGCTTTTTATACATTGTAATTTTACATATTTTTACCTATACGAACAATTCCTTTGTCATATTAGAAAAATAATCCATAAATTGCATTCCCAACAACTTTAAACGTTCACTAAACAAACTCTGTGAATACCTTAAAGGCTCATTTATTAATCCTATATATCCTGCTGTTTTCCCTTCAAACAGCCTTAGGACAGCATTGTCTGTCAAAAAGTTTAACTTTTACGACACAGGGTCAAATAGACAGCTTTTCTCTTCATTATCCTGGTGTAACTAGCATAGAAGGAGATATAGAAATAGGCGGCAGCCTATCTAATTCCGACATTACAAATATTTTTGGGTTACAACCTATACAGACGATATATGGCAACTTGAATATCTCTAACAACAAGGCACTATATAGTCTGGTTGGTTTGAAAAATTTAACCTACATAGGAGGTCGGTTTATGCTTTGGGGTAACAGCAAGATTACCAGCTTTGAAGGGGTAGGTAAACTGACAAAAATTGGAGAGGACTTTACTATTTGGAAGAATTCAGGTCTAAAAGACTTCTTTGGACTAAAAAGATTAGCCACTATAGGTGGCGAGTTAAGTATTTGGAAAATAGACGAAATCAAAAACCTGAGAGGTCTAGAAGGTATTGAGATGATTGGGGGAGATTTATTAATCAAAGGAAATTTTGAGCTCAAAAATTTGAGTGGAATTGAACATATTAAATGGATTGGGGGAGACTTAATCATTGAAGACAACTTCTCTTTGCGATACCTTAACGCCCTACAGCACATTCAATCAATTGGCAGAAGTTTAGTCATTTCAGAGAACAACACTCTTGTTACTCTGGTGGGATTACAGAATATCACTTCCATCGCGCAGGATCTAATTATTGAAGGAAATACAAATTTAATCAATCTAAAAGGGCTTGATAGCATTGCTGTCATCCAAGGAAATATGGGCATATACGATAATGAACAACTTAAAAACTTGAAAGGCTTAACGAAGTTAACCAATATCAAAGGAAACCTGAATATCTGGGAAAACAGTCGTATTCTTAACCTTAAAGGCGCTTATCAATTAGCCAAAGTAGGGGGAAGCATCAGTATTAGTTGGAATAAGGCATTAAAGAACCTTTCTGGACTGGATAGCCTTTCTACAATAGGAGGAGATCTTAGCCTAAATTGGAATGGCAGCCTGACTAGTATTGATGGCTTGGACAAGTTAACCTCCATTGGGGGATTATTTGATATCTGGAATAATAAAAAATTAACGGGCTTGAAATATGATATGGTTATTCAGTATGATTCTAGTGAATTTGTACCTACTTCACCAAACTCCAAAATGCAAATCGACACTGCCAACCATACCATATCTTGTATTTATGACAAACAAAACCCCGATCAGTTTTCGGACTACCTATTCCAATTTAAAGTCTCAGAACAAAACAGTATCGGAAATATCTTAAACTTTAAAAACCCGCTAGAGGATACGACTATCGTGATTGATTCTTTGCCCACTACATTATTAACAGCCTCTGAAATGCTTTATGGAGTGGACGCCAAAGAAGAAGCACCTGTTTTTGAAAAAGAAGAAAGAACTAGAATCGTTATCACGCCCAATCCCGCTGATTCTAAAATAAGTATTGCCACATACCCGCCCCAAGAAATTGATTTTATGATGATTTTTGACCAATATGGACGAAAGGTAATAGCGCAAATAGAAACTGAAATCGACGTCTCTTACTTGACAAGCGGGCTGTATTTTGTGCGAGTCAAAATTGGTAAAAAAATGCTTGTAGAAAAATTGATTATTGAATAGGGTCGTTGTAAACAACGACCCTACTGTTCAATAAAAAACGTATTTTTGGGTCTGATTTATTCGTAGAAACCCAAAATATGATGCAGTACAAAAATCTCAAGTGGTTATTTCTCAGTCTGCTAACACTCCTATTGGTTGTGCCTATTCGTATGACAGATGCCTGTGTCTTTGTGCCCGAGGACTATGCTTATTCCTTTATCTCACCCGCCCTTATAGATACACAATCCATTTATTCCCCTTATGCATTATCTTTCGATAATTTTGAATTTTCATTTTTAAAAAAAGAGCACCAGGTTGAAGATAATATTCAAGAATGGATTGAGCGATATTGCGATTTACCCCTTCGAGAAGATGTCTTTCAAATTCTCTACAAAACACCGATTTCAGAATTGGAAGAATGGAAAGCAGCTACGATCAACCCCAATTTACTTTTGCCACTAAACTTGCGCAATAACACTTTTGCAGAAATCAATCAAAAATCGGGTTGTACAGAAGTGGTTGACTATCTTATTTTTGCGAAAGCTTGTGAGCCTCATGTTGTCGCAGATAGTGACCTTTGGAACCCTAAGAATAAAGATCTAGACACCATTCATGATTTAATGAAAGAAGGCGGAAAATTATTTAAACAAACAGATTCTCATTTTATTAGATTACGTATTGCCTATCAAGTCATACGCTTAGCGCACTATACTAAACAATATAAAAAAGTCCTGGAATTAAAGGATTACTTCTTGCCGAAGATTGACAAAATCAATAGTATTATTAATTGGTGGATCTTGGGCCATGTGGCAGGTTCAGAATTAAGACTTAAGCAAGAAGCAAAAGCTGCTTATCATTTTGCACAAGTGTTTCAAAACGCCCCCAGCAAAAGAACCTCAGCCTTCAGAAGTTTTATTATTAAAAATGATTCGCAATGGGGCGAAGCCATTATTTTGTGCCAAACCAATGAGGAAAAAGCAAATCTATATGCCATAAGAGCCGCTCAAGGGCGTAGTCAATTATTACCTGAAATGAATGCCATTTATCGGCTTAGCCCTCAACATGCTGCATTAGTTCCATTGGTCATTAAGGCAATCAAACAAATGGAAGGCATCTTCCTAGGGGAAGAGTTTAGCCGAAAGCCTCCAAATAAAGAGCAAAAAGAAAGGTTAAAAAGGCTTATATTTTTTTTAGACAAAGCCATCGCCGAAGGCAAAGTTAATCACCCCAGCGTCTGGCAGATAGCCAAAGGATATGGTTTAATCCTGCAAGGAAATTGGCCAGAAGCGGAATTAATTTTTGATGCCATCCAAACCAACGATCCAAAACTATCGGCACAAGTTAAAGCTTTTCAAATTCTCACCAAAATCAATAGTTTTCAGCATGCAGACACTGAGACAGAAAGTAATATTTACAATCTAATGATGGATGATGAAACATTCAAAAGAACACCGGCTTTACAGCGTTTTTCCCGACAGCGACTAGCTTATTTGTACAGCCTAGATACACTAGAAGGAAAAGCGATGCTCATGAAATATGGGAAAGAAGATCTCCGAATGGTACATGACATTTCTGTACTGGACAATCTAATTGACGTGACTGAAAAAGAAATGCCTACTCGGTTGGAAAAACTATTAACTACAAAAAAAGATGGGACTTCTATCCGTAGTGAAGTACTAGAAATAAAAGCTACTTTGTTGTTGGCTCAGGGAAGAGTGGAGTCCGCCAAAGAGGTCTATAGCCTTGTCCCACGGGCGGAACGTTCGGAAGAGAAGTTTTCTCCTTTTGTTGAAGACTACCGAGACTGCGTCTTTTGCCCGGTGACGGATACGACTGCTTACACGAAAGCGGAAGTCATTGACAAGTTAATTGAACTTGACTATCGGGCGCGTGCGGATATCGACAATGGTCCTGAGTATTTTTATTTATTAGGAAATGCCTGGTATAACATGAGTTATTTTGGTTCTGCGTGGAAAATGACGGATTACTTTAGGAGCGGAAGTAATTGGCACTACTCATCTAACGATATTTACCCTTACTACCAGAGCCCTTTTGGAAATAAAGAAAATCATAATCTCTCTAAATCTAAAATGTATTTTAGTAAAGCACTTGAATTATCTAAAGACCTAGAATTGCAGGCAAGAGCTGCCTTTATGCTTGCTCGAATAGACCAAAAAGAATGGCTCTTGAGTGAGAATGCTACATATAGCGGCTATAAAAACAACATTCCAAAGCTGCCTTACGATCGAATGATTTATTACAATCTTCTCATCAAAGAGTATCAAAATACGAAATTTTATGCCGAAATCATAGAGGAGTGCAAATTCTTTGCAGCGTATGCTCGGTAATGGCTAGATGTATAGATTTTTTTTGGAAAATTAGGAGCTGGATTTACGAATAATTTAGATGCCTAGTTAAAACTCATTTCCATCGACCTCTCCAAAATAAGCTAATAAATCCTATGCTCGCAATATAAAAAGTATGCATTACAAAAGCAGGTAAAAATGATTTCATCAAGGGCTTGCGTTCGAAAAAAGAAGTAGCTTGGTACAGTAAAATGAAATCTCCGACTAATTTTAATAGTAGCACTATCCACCAATACTTTACCCATGGAAAAACAACTAGCCAAAGCGCTGTCAACAAGACCCACAAAAGAATGCCCTTCAGCATAACATCTTTACTGGCTTTATTTTTACTACCCCAGCGGACTCGTTGATTAATAAAACCTTTTAGGGTGGCTTCCGCTTTTGTACTTACCCATGCAGCTCTGGATTTATTAAAAAGAACCGACCCTTTCGGAAATTGTTGTGCAATTTTATGAACCAAAAACATGTCATCTCCAGATGCAATGTGGGTATTTCCTTCGTAACCCTTTACCGCTATGAAAGCTGTTTTTTGAAAGGCCATATTAGCTCCATTTGCCATGTAGTAGGCTTCTTGGTTGATGCCCACTCCCGTAATCAACATCATGCCCAAAAAATCTAAAGACTGAAATTTTTCAAATAAACTTTCTTCTTGGTAAAACTGAACAGGTCCTGCGAGGAATTGAACCTCATTATTTTCCATTATTTGGGCAATGGATTTTAACCAATTAGGATTTGGACTACAGTCTGCATCCGTAGTGGCAATTATCGGATTTTTTGCGTTTTTAACACCTAGAGAAATGGCCGTTTTTTTTCCGAATACTGTCCTTGAACTAATAATATTAAAATTACTTGGTAGATTTAATTGATGCCAAATATTAACAGTGTTATCTGTAGAATGGTCATCAATTAGAATAAACTCCACTAGGTCTGAGGGGTAGTTTTGCGCAAGTAAATGGCTCGTTAAATTAGATAAATTGTGGGCTTCATTTTTTGCAGCAATCAAAACTGAAATCCTCGTAACTGGCTGATAATCAGCAGGCAGTTTGGATTCGGAGGAAGAAATCCATCTCCAAGCCAGATAGCTTAAAAGACAAAAATAGCCGACACCTAAAATTAAACCAAAAACTATAATAGCACTCATCAACAATTATAATTCGTGCATCCTTTTGACCATCGTCAAAATAGTGCCGACCCCAACGGTTTCGTTTTCGTCATCATAAATCTCAATGTACCATTTGACTATTCCTTTGGGCACATCGTCCTCCGAGCGTTTTTCTTGGGCAATTTTTTCTTTTACGGTGATGCGAACCCCTATCGTAGTTCCTGGATAAACAGGTTTTGTGAAACGCATTTCTTCAATACCATAATTTAACAGAACGGGCCCTTTCTTAGCCCATACAAACAATCCAGCCGCCTTGGACATTAGATAATATCCATGCGCTACTCGTTGTTCAAAAATAGTTCCATCCAATGAAGTTTCGTCCACATGAGCATAAAAATGATCCCCACTGACGTTGGCAAAGTTAATAATATCCGTTACGGTCACGGTGTGCTTCGCTGTTACTAAAGTTTCTCCAATTTCTAACTCTTCAAAGTGTTTTTGAAAAGGATGGATAAGAGCTTCTTTTTGGTCGCCCCTAGGCTGATAGATATTGGTCACTTTCGTTAAAGAAGTAGGGCTACCTTGAATAGAAGTCCGCTGCAAGTAATGCTTTACTCCGCGAATACCTCCGAGCTCTTCTCCACCACCCGCGCGCCCAGGCCCACCATGCGACAAGTAAGGCATGACCGCTCCGTGCCCCGTACTCATTTTGGCGGATTCTCGATTTAATATTAAAATACGACCATGATAAGCGGCTGCATTCATAATGTAGTCACGAGCGATCCTATCATCATTCGTACAGATGGTACTAACTAAAGATCCTTTTCCTAAGTTGGCAATTTTAATGGCATCTTCTAACTTATTATAAGGCATAATCGTACTGACAGGACCAAAGGCCTCAATGTTATGAGTATTTTTAATTCTTAGCGGCATTTTATTATACAAAAGAATGGGAGAGAGAAAGGCACCTTTGTTGGCATTTGCGCCCATTAAGTTCACCTCCTCCAAGCTGCCATAGACTATTTCATTTTTTTCCGCAAGGAGACCCACTTGCTGGCGAACAGATTCTAATTGCTTACGAGAAGCTAATGCGCCCATACGGACACCTTCTGTCTGTGGATTGCCAATAGTGGTTTTATCTAGAGATTTTGCCAATGCATCCCGAACAGGATCGACCATATTTTGGGGTACAATGATTCTACGAATGGCAGTACATTTTTGACCAGCCTTGACGGTCATTTCCTTACGAATTTCTTTAACAAAGATTGCAAACTCAGGGGATTCAACGGTGACATCCTTACCGAGTATGGCTGCATTCAGACTATCCGCTTCCAAGTTGAAAGGGACATTGTTTTCAATAATATTTTTTAATCGTTTTAATTTCAGACCCGTCGAAGCGGAACCTGTAAAAGTGATCACGTCTTGAGCGGTAGCAGCATCCAAAATGCCATGCCCATTTCCACCGACAAATTGCAAACTACCTGCGGGCAAAATTCCAGAAGCAATGATATCTTTCACCATCTCCTGTGTCAAATACGAAGTGACTTCAGAAGGTTTGACAATAGCGGGAACCCCTGCCAAAAGGTTAACGGCAATCTTTTCGAGCATCCCCCAAATCGGAAAATTAAACGCATTGATATGCACGGCCACGCCCTGCTTGGGCACCATAATGTGATGCCCGATAAAACTTCCATCTTTGGATAGTGAAATAGGATCTCCTTCCACATAAAATGGGCTATCTTGAAACTGCTTACGCAAACTTGCATAGACAAATAAATTGCCAATACCTCCTTCTATGTCTATCCAACTATCAGATCGTGTAGCTCCAGTCCAAAAGCTTTTTTCGTAATACTTATCTTTTAATTTATGCAAATGGAGAGCGAGTGCTTTTAGCATTCTGCCCCTTTCGGGAAAAGTCATTTTACGTAAGGAAGGACCGCCTATTTCTCTACCATATTTGTAGGCAGCTTTGTAGTTAATATGGTCACTACCTGCATGAGCGATTAAGTTGCCATTAATGGCATTGAATTGAGGAATTGTTTTTCCTTCAGGAGGCATCCATTTCCCTAGGATATAATTGTCTAGAAGTTTCATTTGGCTAGTTTTGTGTAAAATTGCAAAAAAAATGTGAAAACACAAGTTTTATTTTGGTTGGGTTGCATTTAATTTGTGGTGAATAAGCCTTTCAATCATTTATTGCTACCAAAAACAAAACGCCGTAGGCAATCAACGTCCGAAGGACAAATGAAGTCCGAAGGACAAATCAACGGCGTAGGCAAATGAACGTCCGAAGGACAATGAAC
>CAYRVZ010000021.1:0-17164 GCA_964427815.1 uncultured Saprospiraceae bacterium
GGTTTTGGTTCGACTGTTTCTCTTCTTGTAATCCTAGTATCTAATTTGGATTCTGCCTTATTTTTAGGGTTGATTTTAGGTTCTTTTTTTAGTACTTCTTTCTTCTTTTCCTTGGAGGCAGTACTTTTTAATTTTCTTAATTTAGCCATATAAAATCCATCGAAACCAAAATCTTGTGGCCACAAAGTTTTTTCTTCCATTAATTCAAACTGGTCATTTCTTTTGAGAAAAGCATGAATTTGGTCTTGGTTTTCAGAGGGTAAAATACTGCAAGTTACATAAGTTATTATTCCATCTTCTTTAGCGATTTTGCTGTATCTATCTAGGATTTCGCTTTGTATTTTTTTAATTCTTTCGACAAAATCTTCATCAAGCTTCCACTTAGAATCTGGATTTCGGCGCAAGACCCCTAAGCCAGAACAAGGCGCATCAATGAGGACACGATCTGCCGTATTGTATAGTCTTTTATAGACATTAGACTTGTCGATGGTTCTGATTTGGATATTGCTGACCCCAGCTCTTCTGGCGCGCAATTTCAATTCTTTCAGCTTCCACTCCATGGTGTCGGTGGCAATCAATTGACCTTTATTCTGCATCAAAGCAGCTAAGTGCAAAGTCTTACCTCCAGCGCCTGCACAGGCATCTACGACCCGCATCCCTGGTTCTATTTCGGCAAAAGCGCAAACTTCCTGAGAGGCGGCATCTTGTACCTCAAAGTATCCTTTTTTGAAGGCTTCGGTTGAAAAAACATTGACTCTCTTTTTTAATATTAAGGCTGTTTCTCCGAAAGGGTAGGTGGGGATGTCTTCTTTTTCTAAAACGCTTTGCAACTCTTTACGAGTTATTTTCAAAGTGTTGGTTCGGAGTACAATCGGAGCCCTTTTATTCAAGGCGGACATGATTTTGGGCCAATCTTTTTGTAATTCTTTGTGGCATAAAGCATCAATCCAATCCGGGATAGATTCTTTGGTTGTTAATTTTTCGGAAGCTTTTAGTTTTTCATATCGCCCCAAAAGTGTTTGTGGGTTTAGGCTCCGAAACTCATTCCAATCGGGTAATTCCCCTCCTTTTATCAACCAATAAACCGCAAACATTTGGTACCAATCCGAAACGGATTTTGGCTCTTGAGTCCTTACTTCATGATACAGTCGATACCAACGCACGATTTCATAGACGGATTCTGCTACAAATTTTCGATCCCTCGCTCCCCATTTTCTATTGGCCTTCAGCGTATACCTCAACGCTTTGTCTGCGTAGCGTTCATTCTGAAAAATCTCGTACAATGTCTCGGCTACTCCTCTAACTAAATTTGCGTATAACTTCATTATGCATGCCCAATGGGCGTTCTATTGGTGTTTCAGCCAAGGTTGAATATTTATAAGTCTTCGGGGTAGTGGCTTGACTTATTTTAGGTTCACTTGGATTTGTTTGACCACTCCATTGACCCTTCCACTAAATTTATCATCTGTTTCAAGTAAATCTTCGACTGTTTTCAAAGAATAAATCACCGTAGAGTGATCACGTCCACCAAAGACGCCACCTAATTCTTTGAGGGATACCTTTGTATATTTTTTGGAAAGGTACATGGCGACTTGACGACCTATCACGATGTCTCTCTTTCTGCTTTTACTCTTTAGATCTTCGATAGAGACTTCAAAAGCTTCAGAAACGATGGCTAAGATAAAGTCCACATTGACCTCATTCGCAGCTTTACTAATGTATTGATTGACAACTGACTTTGCCAGTTTCATGTCAATTTCTCTTTCCGTTAAGGCCATTTGGGCAGCCATAGATACGATGATGCCCTCTAGTTCTCTTACATTACCATGGATCGTTTGGCAGATGTATTCTTTTACCTCATCAGGGATATCCACATTGTTTTTAGCCATTTTATGTTCAAAGATGGCCATTCTAGTTTCATAATCAGGCTCTTGTAAGTCTGCTGTCAAGCCCCACTTAAACCTCGAAATTAACCGATCTTCTAGCCCGTTCAAGTCTTTTGGCGGTCTATCCGAAGTCATGATAATTTGCTTATTGTTTTGATGGAGCTGGTTGAAGATATGAAAGAATATCTCTTGTGTCTTTTGTTTGTTCTCCAAAAACTGGATATCATCTACTATTAAAACATCCACCATTTGGTAAAAATTAACAAAATCTTCCGCTACATTATTTTTAATAGATTGCACCACTTGATTTGTAAACACGTCACTAGACACATACAAGACCACGATATCTTCATGCTCTTCTAGGATTGCATTTCCTACGGCGTGTGCCAAATGTGTCTTGCCCAATCCAGAGTTACCATATATTACTAAAGGATTAAAGGAAGTCTGTCCAGGTTTTTTTGAAATGGCGTAGGCGGCAGATCTAGCTAACTTATTACAATCACCCTCTATAAAATTATCAAATTTCAACGCACGATTAATCTGCGGATCTATCTTGAATCGTTTTATCCCTGGAATTACAAAAGGATTTTTGATGGATCCTTCTTTTGTTTTGGCTTTCTGATAGCTTGGAATTTCCTCCTTGGCAGCAGCGGCATAGGAACCATTGGACTTTGGCTTGTTGCTTGATTGATGGCCGGGCGTCAGTACTTGGTACTCCAATTTCGCATTCTCCCCTAATTCTTTTCTAATACTGGTTCGTAATAAGCTAACATAATTCTCTTCAATCCATTCAAAGAAAAAATTATTGGGTACTTGTATCGTAAGAGACTCACCTTGTAGTAACACAGGCTTAATTGGGGCAAACCAGGTCTTATAAGCTTGAGGATCAACATACTTCTTGATGGAGTGGAGACAATTCTCCCAAACACTGTGATGCGATTTTATCATTGTTTTTTGTGTGTTTCAATCGGTAAACTAAAAACTTGCGGTATAGGTTTGGCGACTATCTCCCAAAGAAGGATGACAAAGTTCGAGTTATTTTTTGAAAGATAAAAATTGTTTCTAATAAAAAAACATATATTTATTTATAGTAATTGTTTTTTTGTTAGAATTAAGTATAATAAACCTTTAACCAGCTATTTATATATTTAAAATAATTGTATTTGTGTATAGGGATTAAGCTACAAAATTAAGTTTAAACGACCAAATTAATTCTCTAGATTTTAGGTTTTCCACAGGGAATGTGGAAAACGTTGGGGGTGCAAAATCGCTATTTCATTGGTCCAAAAGACTTCTTATTCTTTCCTTTCAGCGTGCACTGTGGAAAAATAAAAGGCATTCAATGAGTTATACACAATTTTGATACTTTTTCCGCAAGGAATCTCCTAACAATACCTACCTTTGATTTACAATCAAAAACCATGTCATTCAGCTTCCAAAAGATTCCTTTCGACTTTGTACCTCTTGCCAAAAGAGACCAAGCTTTTCTTCGGTCTGATCCTTCGTTGAAGCCGTTCATTCCTTTTGAAGATTCTATTGAGGGCTTACGCAAAAAAATAATAGATCGCAATCGATTTCCTTTTTACCGTAAGGAACTTGTCCGCACGATTCAGCAGCAATATGACGACATACCCCAGTCGGCACATTTATCAGAGATTATTGATAGCCTAACAGCTAGTAACACTTATACGGTCACAACGGCGCATCAGCCTTCTCTTTTTACCGGCCCTTTGTATTTTATATATAAGGCAGCTTCTTGTATTCACTTAGCCCAGCAGTTGAAAAATGAAATGCCCGAAAATAATTTTGTCCCGGTTTTTATCTTAGGGGCGGAAGACCATGATTTTGAAGAAATCAATCACCTACACTTATATGGAAAGACATTGGAATGGAATCGCCCTAGTGGAGGTTCGACAGGCATGATGTCTATAGATGGGCTTTTGGAGGTCATCGAGCAGATAGAAGATCTGCTTCCTCAAACGACATTTGCCACCGAAATAATATCGATCCTAAAGGCGTCATTTGCGCAAGCTGAAAACTATGGTACAGCTGCCCAAAAAATGGTACATCTACTTTTTGGAAAATATGGCATGCTCGTATTGCAAATGAACAGTCAAACATTAAAAAGAATTGCTATACCCATTTTCCGAAAGGAGATAATAGAAAGACCTTCTTATGATCTTGTGAATCAGACGATTCAAGAACTTAAAGAGATTGGATTTAAGCCACAGGCAAAGCCCCGTGAATTGAATCTCTTTTATATGACCCATGATAGTCGAAAACGGATTGTATTTGAGGATGGATTTTATAGGGTGGTGGATACGGACATTCGGTGGAGTGCTACGAATATTATTCAAAAACTAGAAGATGCACCCCAATTGTTTAGCCCAAACGTGCTCACTCGCCCCCTTTATCAAGAGTTGGTTTTGCCGAATATTGCTTATGTGGGTGGGGGAGGAGAGTTGGCATATTGGCAAGAACGTTCAAGGCAATTTGAAGCGTTTGACATTAGTTATCCTGTATTGATTAGACGTAATTCGGTCATGTGGGTAGGCGCGTATATGCAAAAACAGCTTGATAAGATTTCGCTTGCGCCAAAAGATTTATTTTTGGAGACTAAAGCTATTTTACTGCAATTAGAGACAGCAGAAATAGATTTGTCCCTTGGGGGCGAATTGGAGCAATTGGATCATCTTTATGAAGGGATTGTGAAAAAATCGGATGTAATTAATGCTGATTTGAAATCACGTATCCTTGCGGAAAAAGCCAAACAGATCAAAGTTATTCGCCAACTAGAAGGCAAACTTACCAAAGCGTATAAAACCAAAAACGAACAAAAAATAGCTAAAATAGAGAGGATAAAATCTAAGCTTTTTCCGCAAGGAGGGCTTCAAGAGCGCCACGATAATTTTTTACCTATTTATGCCGATTACGGACCACATTTTATTGATTTTTTGGTTGATAATTTGAATCCTTTGGAGAAGTCATTTTTGGTAATAAAGGCACCCAAACCCAAATAAAGCATAGGAAATTATCTGTTTTTTATTGAATTTCGTTACAAAAAGGCTTATATTTGTGCCTACGTTCAAGCTCACTACCCTATAAATCGTACAGTAAATGAGATACTTGCTAATTTTTGCATTTTCCATTCTTTTCCATCCTATTTCTTATGGTCAATCTACACCTAAAATAACTGCAACAGGTCAAATCATTTTACAGAAATATCCGCAAGATATGCAGATATGTTCAAGAAGTTTTGACAAGCCAACAGCAGATGTTAGGATTTCTGGAAAGGTGGTTTTAGCGAGTGGGTATGACCAATTATTTTTACTTGTTTCTTCCAGCACAGCGGGTGATTTAGATACGGTAAAAACGGTGTTAATGTATGAAGGAGATACCGCCAAATTTGAGTTGCAATATTTGCTTCCAGCTTCTTTTACTAATCACGAATTCTCCATGTATGGGGTGCAAAACGCAAATACCACCTTTGAATGGAAGGCGTCGGGCGTCGTGGCAGGAGATATCTTCCTGATAAATGGACAATCCAACGCACAGGCTTATCTTAGTCCAATGCCTGAAGATGTGGTCCCTTTTACTCGTTCATATAAAAATGGGCAATGGAGACCTTTAAATTATGCTTTTCCTGGACGTTGGGGGGCACATATCGCTAAGGTAATGGCCAATTATCTTGAGTATCCAATTGGTGTTTTTAATTATGCGGACGGCGCACAACCCATTGATTATTTTCAAATAAATACGCAGGATTCTACTCTGGGTAATTATGGTGGAATGCTGCAGCGTTTTAGAGATGCAGGAGATGTGAAGCCCATCATTGCGTTTTGGTTTCATGGAGAAGCAAATGGTTGGGATACCGAAAAAGAGGTGTATAAAAGCGCATTAAATACGCTTCATAATAGTTGGAATACTAGCTTTGGCGTACAAGGATCTTATGTGTTTCAGGTGAGATATATGGGCTGCTCACATCCTAATCCAGATATCTTTGAGGCGCAAAGAGAACTGGCAGAAGAATTACCCGATATGCATATCATGTCCACCACTAATGCTGACCAAGACTCTTGCCATTATCGGTGGGAAGAGGGATATAAGGCGCTTGCCAAACGGATGGCTGAGGTGGTTAAGTATTACCAATATGAAGATATGAACATTTTGGATGCTAGTTTTGCGCCGAATTTGAATAAAGTTGAATTGTATGATAGCTTAACCCTATATGTAACTTTCAATCCGCCTGGTGTCCCTCTAGCAATTATTGGAGATCCCGCTTTTGATTTTAAACATGAAGAAATGGATGTTCGAGCTTCTAGTGTTGCGGTTCTGGGTGATACGCTTATCGTGAAATTTGATTCAAAGATGACTATTGGGGAGCAGCTAACTTATTTGTCACATCCAGGACCTACTCCAGATTGGGTGGTGACAGAAGCTAAGGAGGTGGGTATATTAGAATTTTGGAATCAACCAATAATTGAATATGTGCCCGTGATGGATACGGTCTCCATTGTACAAAATCAGCTCCAAGATCTATTAGATATTTACCCAAACCCAACCACACAAGCTAGTCATATTGACTGGCGTGTTCCACAGCTGGTGTCGGTTCATTTGTTTGACTCAATTGGAAATGGAGTGCTCCATAAACAAGTATATGCGCAAGAAGGAATTGACTTAGACTTAAAGGATTTGCCAGCTGGTTTTTATCTGATCACCATTCAATCTAAAGATCAAGTTCGTACCGGAAAAATTATCAAACGATAATAAAAGTTATATTACTAAATAATATAGGCCTTAATTTTCGTCTTTTTTAAACGTTGGCGATCAATTTTTTGGCGCAAGTCCTCCGCTACGGCTTCTTTTACCCCTATAAAGGCATAGTCTTGTTTCAGTTCGATGACGCCTAGTTGATCTTTTTCTAGTCCTCCAATCTTAAAACACAACCCTACAATATCGCCTTTGGAGATTTTATCTCGTCTGCCGCCCGAGATACGAATGGTGCTCCAGATTGGTCTTTTGGGAATATCCGATTCATTTAACTCTTCGATTTCTTTCGTTCTGATAAAGTCGGGCAATGTTTCATGCGTCCATTTCAGTACATAGGCGCTACCATTTGTATTCATTCTGGCAGTTCGTCCATTCCTGTGAATAAATTCTTCCTTTCTTTGAGGTAGATGATAATGAAGAATAAATTTTATCTCCGGCACATCAATACCACGGGCAGCTAGGTCGGTTGCCAATAATAATTGGTGCGTGCCATTGCGAAACATCACCAAAGCTTCTTCTCTATCCCGCTGCTCCAAGCCTCCGTAAAAGCACCCATGCTCGATGCCCATATCAAATAAATAATCACTTATTCTTTGAATAGAATCTTTAAAATTACAAAAAATAATACCCGGTTGGTTGCCTAAATGCTTGAGGGCGCGTCCGAGTGTGGCTAATTTGTCCTTATCAGGTGAAATGATTAATTTGACTTGTAGATGTGTGGATTGCTCTTTTAAATAATTAACGGTCATTGGCTTCTTAATACGCACAAAATCAGGTATAGCAACACCATAAGTAGCAGAAGTCAGAATCTTCTTTTCTAAAAATTTTAATTCTGCTATTATCTCTATCATCTCCTTTTCAAAGCCTACTTCTAAGGATTTATCAAATTCATCGAGTACTAAGGTCTGTACATCAGCCCCATCAAAAGTTCCTCTCCGTAAATGGTCTGCTACTCGACCGGGTGTCCCTACCAGTATGGCGGGTAGGTGTTTCAAATCTCTCCTGTCTTGCGAAACGGGTCTTCCGCCATAGACGGCATTGGCTTTAAATCCTGTCCCCATTTCCCGAATGACTTGCCAAATCTGAATGGCTAATTCTCGAGAGGGTACCAAAATCAATACTTGAACCTCTCTACTAGTTGGATCTAATTCAGCAATCAATGGTAATAAAAAAGCAAGCGTTTTGCCTGTCCCCGTGGGAGATAATAAAACTATTTCTTTGGAGGAACTAATCGCAAGATGGGCTTCCTCCTGCATTGGATTGAGCTGAGTAATGTTTAATTTTTCTAGTATGGATTGTTGGTTCTTCTTTTGCATGGTGCAAAGGTAGGCGTTGGGGCGGTTCTATGCAATGCCTTGATACGATCAGTAAATATCCGAAAAATCCAGGTCTTCCGTTTGCCCTAACGGCAACCGCCCAATAGGTATTTATCGCTTTGCGGTTAATTTACGCCCAGGGAAGGTGCTAGATTTAAACCAGCTTCGCCACCTTAAATCTAGTACCCCTAAAATGGCTTCCTTGATGATGGAGGTGTTCATTTTGGATACGCCTAATTCTCTGTCGATAAAGGTAATAGGCACTTCTTTTATTCTAAAGCCTGAAAACCAAGTGCTTAGCTTCATTTCTATTTGGAAGGCATACCCGACAAATTTAACTTTGTCTAGATCCAAATGCTCTAATACTTTTCGGGTATAACATACAAAGCCTGCTGTGGGGTCTTTGACAGGCATCCAAGTAATCAGTCGAACATAGATGGAAGCTCCATAGGAAAGAAAAATCCGTTCAAAAGGCCAGTTTTCTACTTTACCTCCTTTTGTATAGCGGCTACCCACAGACATATCCCCTCCTTCTTTTGCGCAAGCATCATATAACCGAGGTAAATCTGCTGGATTATGAGAAAAGTCAGCGTCCATCTCAAAAATATAATCATAGTTTCGAGCCAATGACCACCTAAATCCATGGATGTAAGCTGTCCCTAGCCCTTGCTTGCCTGCACGTTCTTCGATAAATAATTGATTTGAAAATTCAGATTGAAGGGATTTGACGATAGCGCCAGTACCATCTGGAGACCCATCATCTACGATGAGCACATGAAAGTCTTTTTGCAATGAGAAGACCTTTCGAATGATGGTTTCGATGTTTTCTTTCTCATTGTAGGTTGGTATAATTACGATACTATCTGACAAATGCTAGCAATTTGGGGCAAAAATACGACGTTTTTTCGAGTAAACCGAATTTTCGAGTAAAAACAATTTCAGCGTAAACAATTTTAAAAATTTATATCTCATTTTTGCACGATTCGCATTCAAAAACATACGTCTATCTATTCTGCCTTTAAAATTGAGAAAAGGCTTGGTCCTAGTGGACAAAAACAATTTTTTAAGTATCTTATATATAAAGATCATGAAAACATTGTCACTTACTTTTCTTTTTTGTGTGCTCACCTTAGCTGCTTTCGCAAATAAATTCTACGGCAGGAAGTTGATAAGCCATCCTAGCTAGGAGCAGTAAGTCTATTTTGACGAATAAAAATATAAGTAAATTATTGGGAAGCTTTTATTATGGCTGCTTTTAAAAGGATTCGATCCGACTCGCTTCCTTGGAAGTTGGGCATTATTACATCTGCTTCCATATAGTCGGAATAACGCTTTTTGTGTAACGTGGTGATGGTGTCAAGTAATTCTTTATCGCTCAAATGACGAAGTAGGGGGCGAGTTTCTTTTTTTACAATTAAGCGTTGAAATAAAATACCGACTGGTACATCCAAAAATATCGTCTTACCGATTTTTCGTAGCCAATGCCTTGCAGTCGGATTGCAATAGGAACCACCCCCCAAAGAAAAAATTATATTTTCCCCCTCTCTCTGGGTGTACTTGATCAAAGTATCTAACTCTAGCCTTCGAAAGGCTTCTTCTCCCAAATCGGCATAAATAGCATTAATACTTTTTTGGCCTTCATGCTCTATTATATGATCCAAATCATAAAATTCATAACCCAAACCCTCCGCCATAATACGTCCGTTTTTGGTCTTTCCACTTGCCATGAAACCTGTCAAAAATATATACATGCTGTTTGTTTTTACGAAAGGTCTATTATTTCAATAATTTCATAGCGGCCTCTACAGAGCTTACAGGGAACTTGCAGACCCGATTTTGACACACATAGATTAGGGTCTCTCCTTGGACTAGTTTGTCTTGTAATAGGGACATGTTACCTTCTTTAGTTCCTCCGACAAAGAGAATGTTGGGTAAGTAATACTGCGCCATTTCATTCCTTAGTTTCTGAGCATTTGGTCCGATGATGGCTACTTCGTATGGCGGATTGGCCAGTTCACTGTATAGGGACAACCAATTTGCATAGAAAAAAGGTTGGTCTGAAGTGATGAATGCTCCTGACATATTTTGAATCATCTTTTGGCTGAGTATGATATAATTTTCCTTGTCGTAATAGTGACCCAGCTTCCATAAGACACGACCCATGATGGAATTCGAAGCGGGTATAACATTGTCGGATAGTTCTTTTTTTCGGGTCACTAAAGGGGGATCTACGTCTGAAGTATAAAAGAATAAACCTGTTGCAGGATCATAAAAATGATGGTAGGCATAATCTGTTAAGAGCTTAGCTTTCTCCAACCATTGCTCATCAAAAGTGGCTTCGTATAGACGCATAAATGCCCAAGCTGTCGCTCCATAGTCGTCTAAAAAAGCATTGATGGTGGCTTTGCCATTTTTAAAATTTCGAGTGAGTTTTCCTTCTGTGGAAATCACCTCTGAGCTAAGGAATTGTGCATTTTTTAATGCTACTTCTAAATAGTGTTTATCCCCAAAAGCTAAATAGGCGTCAACATATCCACGTAGCATCAAGGCATTCCACGAAGTCAATATTTTGTCATCTAACCCCGGTCGAATTCTCTTTGCCCGTACTTCAAATAATTTATCTTTAGCAGCCTGAAGCATTTTTTCAGCTTGTGTCAACGTTAAGTTTTGCTTTTGGGCAACCTGTTCCAAGGACTTAGTTACATATAGAATATTGTTTCCATGTTCCCAGTTTCCTTTTTCTGTAAGGTTGTAATATTTTTTAAATAATTGAAAGGAGGCATCGTCTAATAATGATGCTACCTCCGCAAAAGTCCAAACATAAAACTTGCCCTCTTCTCCATCCGAATCGGCATCAAGTGAAGAATAAAAGCCACCTGTTTTGTCCAGTAATTCTCGCTCTATAAAGGCTGTCGCCTCTTGTACGATCGTTTTATATTGGGGGTTTTTGGTTGCCATCCAAGCATTGGCATACAGACTGACCAGTTGCCCATTATCATAAAGCATTTTTTCAAAATGCGGTGCAAACCATTGAGGGTCAGTCGAATATCTAGCAAATCCACCTCCCAATTGGTCAAAGATACCGCCTCTTGCCATATTGTCTAAAGTGACATTCACGGCTTTGAGTGCCTTATTATTTTGTGTGAGATGGTGTTGGCGAAGTAAGTATTCGTAATTAGTAGGCATTGGGAATTTCATGCGTCCATTCTTGCCACCTAGCTTTAAATCTATAATAGATAAAGCGTTTTGGGTCGCAAGGGATAAGTCTTCGGGTTTTGGGTTGATAGCTTCGGAGGAAATTGCGACTTGGTTTGTCTGGTGCATGCCTTGACTGATATTATTTGCCCATCCTTCTATTTTGGCAGGGTCTGTTTTTTTAAGTCCAGTAAAATGCTGTAGAATTTCCAACCAATTATCTTTTGGAAAGTAAGTTCCTGCCCAAAAAGGTCGGGCATCTGGAGTCGCAAAAGCATTTAATGGCCAGCCACAACTTCCACGTCCAGACAAGTGGCAAGCAGTCATATAGATATCATCAATATCTGGACGTTCTTCTCTGTCTACTTTGATGCAAATAAAATTATCGTTCATCATTTTGGCTACCGTCGAATCTTCAAACGATTCATGCTCCATCACGTGACACCAGTGACAAGCAGCATAGCCAATACTAATTATCATTAATTTATTTTCCGCTTTTGCTTTCGCCAAAGCTTCTGGACCCCAGGGATACCAATTTACTGGGTTGTGGGCATGTTGTAACAGGTAGGGGCTGGATTCATGGATGAGGTGATTAGAATGTTCGTGGTGTTCGGTCACTGGTGTTTGCTTGGTTTCTTGAGATTGACATTTTTCGGCAGTCAACAAGAAAAGGGTAAGAAAGACAAAAAGGGTAATTTTCATAAGACTATTCTTTTTCTCAAAATTACGACTTTTTTTTATACCTTACGGAAAAAGAAATTTGATACAAATGGCAATAAAAAGGTTACTGGCTTTAGATGTGTTTAGAGGTGCGACGATGATGCTCATGGTATTGGTGAATACGCCAGTTAGTTGGGGGCTTTATAAAGATGTATTTAGTCCTACTTTAGGAGCCCTTAATGGTTCCTTAGTTTTTGCCCTCTGCGCAGTTACGATAGTGGGTTTGGTGTTATGGATTTTTAACAGAAAGGGCTGGTTTCTAAAAATATAAGTATGCCTAAAGTCCGAGTCTTATGGATAGGAATAAGCAGTAAAACCAAGCTATACCAATGTTTCTAACTCCATTTGGTAATCATGCTGTAGGTCTTCGTGAACTTTGGCGAGTTTCTTTTTTATCAGGATAATCTGACGATCAAAAAGGTTTTGTAGGGTGACATTGCGACTCATGCTGGGCTTCAATTTTTTTAATTCGGCACAAAAAAAGAGCAACAATTCAATTTCGGTTTCGGTATTTTGGGTGTAGCGAATGTGTTTTTTGGTATTCCTTAATATTTTACGAACGCTCTTTTTGATGAGATAGTAACTTTTCCGATTGATGCCCTCAAATTGCGCGCTAATATCCTCTTTAATGGTATTAATATAAAGGGCTTCGTTTCTTTCAAAAAGGAGATAGGTGAGTAATTCTTTATTCTCTTTCTTGAATTTTGACAAGCGAAGGCAGAGCAATACTAATTCCTCTTCCGACTTATATTTTAATTCCTTTTTTATCTCAGAAACGGTTGCTGTTTTCATACTTATTTTTTTTCCAAAAGTAATAACCCCTTTTATAAATCGTCCATATTTAGTTTGGCGCTTCGTAAATTACGATTGATCGCAATGCTTGCATTTAGTTCAAACCCTATCAATATGATCATGGAGTTTAATTGAATCCAAAGCATAGTCACAATCAAGGTGCCGATAGGCCCATAAATCTTATTGTACATGGCATAATTATTAATATAAAAGGAGAATGCCAATGAAGAAAGCAAAGAAAGTACTGCGGCAACAGTAGTGCCTAAACTGAAAAATTTTTGTTTTTTGCGGGTCAACATGCCATATCTGTAGATAAAAGAAATACTGGCGTAATAAATGATAACCGTAACTAGCCACCGTAGTATCTCAGTTCCCCATCTAGCCAACCATCCAAAATGTAAGTGATCTGATAGATAATAGACAATAGTATTACCAAAAATACCAAATATAATCGAGACCAAAATGGTTAAAACCAAAATGACCAATAGCTTTATGGCAATCAATCGGCCCCAAATAAAACCAAGCCTTTTAAAGGTATGTTTGTAATCTTTTTTACTAAAACCGACTAACATCGTGAAGATGCCATTGGAGGCAAATATTAAGGCAAAGATAAAACTTAATGACATTAATCCCGTGCGTCTTTGCTTGGTTACAGATTCTATCGTTTCTATGATGCTTTTTCCCGTCTCCCCAGGCATGATATTTTGGATCATTGTGTCCACACTTTGCGTAAGTTCCTCAGACATAGGGAGATACGCAATGAATGTAAAGAACATGATGATAGAAGGAAAGATAGAAAGAAAGAAACTAAATGCCATGGAATTGGCTCGAGTCGTGATGTCATGATTGGTTAATTCCTTGCGGATAAAAACAGTAATATCATAAAGAGGGACCCCTTCCAATCCGGGCAAAGAATTCTTTTTTGACCAAATAATAACCTCCCGGATAATCGGAAGCGCCCAAAGTTTTTGTATCCATATAGCAAAGTTAAACTTCAAAATAAGGCTTTAGTTTGTCTGTGAAAATAGGGGGGGCAGGTACGGTCTTGCTCGTTTGTGTATCCACAAAGGCTAATGTTACAGTTGCCCCATTCAATAGTTTACCAGCTTCATTAAATATCTCCATGTGAAAATCGACAGAGCGTTCCGGTATCTTTCGGACAGTCGTGCGGATGGTCAATAAATTGTCATAAAAAGCGGGTCGTAAATATCTAATCTGCATAGACTTGACAGGCATCATGATGTGATGGTCTTCTTCCAGTTCTTTGTAAGTCATGCCTAGCGAGCGAAATAATTCGACCCGACCGACTTCATAGTAAAGTGCATAGTTGCCATAATACAAATAACCCATTTGGTCGGTTTCCCCGTATCGGACGCGTACTTTTGTTTCGTTTTGGTACATTTACTTCTAAGTATTTTAAATTCTTTCAATCGGACAGGTCATACAATGCGACCCACCTCTGGCTCTAGATAATTCATGCGAAGGAATTGCGATAATGGTCTTTTTTACGTCTTCAGGACGAAGGGTGTTTGCCTTGAATTGCGCTAAGAGGTCAGCCGCTTTTATAACGGTGTATCCAAATTTTTCAAAAGCTTTATTGGTCACAATATTTCGATCGTAGGTGATTCCGACCCCAGGTTTTAGAGCAACCAAATTTCCGCCATCGGTCCATTGTTCTCTTTCTTGATAGGGTGATTCGCCATCACCCACCAAAATGAATTTCATATTTGGATTGATTTCCGCAAGGAAAAATTCTTTAATGCTAGGGTAGTGAGCCGTAGTGCCATCGGCTCTAAATACATCGACATAGGAGGACAAGCCATCCACCACAATGGGCTTGTAACTCACTAAATGGTCTTCACTTATTCGAGTGAAAATCGTGTCAATATGCATAAAAGAACGTTCCGCTGGAATGGTTACTTTGACAACATTTTTGACTACTCCTTTTTCTAATAGGCTGTTTTTCAGTAAGTTAACGCCATGTTCGCTGGTGCGTTCACTTCTCCCGATAAGAAAGTAATCTTGATTGATGATCATACAATCTCCACCTTCTATGGATACTTTTTGTCCTTTGCGAGAAGGTGGAAATTGCTCCAGATCATTTAGGTCAATGAGCTTGCCTTCTTGATACATTTTTTGAAACACCTTATGCTCCCTGAAGATAAAACGAGTAATAAAGTTTTCTCGGGAACGGGCTTCTTTTGCGGCTTTGGTGACGATGAGGTGGTCATTAATGGTGACCGCAATGTCTCGGGTAAAAATGAAATTTGGAATGGGATCAAACAATACAAGATCTTGGTCTGGAATGGCTCCACTAATAAGTGCATCTGCTAACTTAATATTATCTAAATCTAAAAGCAGCTTTTTATAGGAAGTCGGTAATTCTTCAAAAACCATCAACTTATCAATCATTCTTTCTCTATCCCCAAAAGCCAAAGTTTGCTCCAGGACATTTTCAATTTCAATCACATTTCCTTCTCCTAAAAACGCGGTGAGTACTTGCGTGAAAATATCATGTTCTTTTTGCATCTCCTCCAAATGAACAATGTCATCAAATAGTAATTCTTCAAAACGTTTGGGCGTAAGCCGATTGATGCCCACATCTGGACGATGGACAATCACTCTCTTTAGCTGCCCGATTTCGGAAGAAACAAATATTTTTTTGTTCATGGTTTTTTTTTATACAGTTAAAACGCAGGCGGTATCGGTTTGTTGGCTAATATTATTTCAATCTTGGCTATGACTTTTGGCGTAAGCAGCGCTACATCTTCAATGGCCTTCAAATTCTCTTTTAATTGACTGATTTTAGAGGCCCCCAAAATTACGGTGGAAACATTGGGATTCGTTAACGCCCAAGCAATCGCCATTCTAGGTAGGCTGATATCTAATTTTTGCGCAAGCTGTTGAAGTGCAGCGACCTTGGGCAGTCTTTCTTGGATAAGTGCTTTTTCTTTAAGCCATTCTAGCCCTTCCATACCCAAACGTGTCCCTTTCGGGAATTTTTTACGCAAGTACTTATCCGTCAAAACCCCACTACTTAAAGGGGACCAAATGGTCGTACCCATGCCTATATTCTTGAAAATTTGATTAAATTCAACTTCCATTTTTTCCCGCACAAACATATTATATTGAGGTTGCTCCATCGTAGGCCCTATAAGTCGGTACTCTTTAGCGACCATGTGAGCCTCCATGATTTCTTGAGCGGACCATTCGGAGGTGCCCCAATATAAGATTTTGCCTTGTTGTATCAGGTGATTCATCGTCCAAACCACCTCTTCGATAGGCGTGTTTTTATCAGGACGGTGACAAAAATACAAGTCTAGATAATTGACTTGAAGCCGCCGCATGGCATCATGACAAGCTTCTACTAAATGCTTGCGACTTAGTCCTATCTGATTGGGTTTATTACGTCCGTCTCCAAAAAAAGCCTTGCTAGAAACAACATAAGAAGTCCGATCCCATTTCATCTTCTTCAAGATCTTACCCATGACCACTTCTGACTGTCCTCGCGCATAAATTTCCGCATTATCGAAGAAATTGACTCCTTGGTTGTAGGCATACGCCATTAATTTTTCCGCAGTCGGATTATTTATTTGCTTCCCAAAAGTCAGCCAAGAGCCCAATGATAATGCACTTACTTGGAGTCCAGACTTGCCCAATCTTCTATATTCCATGATTTTAATTTGTAGGGGTTTATGGATTTATTTCGTAAATGTACAAGCTAAAGAGAAGAAGTCAGTATTTTCTTAGAAAAAAGTGCTCCCAAAAGCCAGTTTTCGGAAAGAGCCTGAGTTTTGGCCAAAAACATACAGTATGAGTAACGAAGAAAAAGAAGGAAATTCCTTTGCTCTTTTAACGTTAAGCGTTTTATTGTTCTTGGGCGTGATCGCTTTATATGCCCTAGAATATCCCTTTCTATCCAACACACTCCAAATTGGTCGATTAGTCAAATCCTCTGTTACGATGTGCTTTTCATTTGTCATTGTGATACTGATAATAGGCTATACCACAAGGAGTTTGAGCCTAGACTCTATTTCATTCCATATATTATTTTCCTTATTCTTTTTGGCCATTTCTCCTTATTTGGCGAGTGTGTCGAATAGGAAGCTGATGCAAAAGAAGCCATACGCTGCTTCTTATGAATTTAAGGAGCAGAAAGGCTATAATACGAAGCTGTATTCAGGTGCCAAGTCTCACTATAATACGTATTGGATTGTTTTGAATAAAGATGAAAGAGCGTTTACCTTCCGGACAAATACTGCTTTACCCAAAAATCCAAATTTTGGTTCTAAAGTAAGACTAGTGATGAACCGAGGTTTTTGGGGATTTGATTATTTTGATGGAGAGAGTTGGGAGTTTATGTAGCTTGCGCAAAATAAAACAGATTTATTTTTGGAAATGCCCGATATTCTACATGCGTGCAGACAAAATAATGGTGAAATTATCTCTATAAAGAAAAAAATCTTTGTACATTGAGCCTGTAAA
>CAYRVZ010000021.1:17264-19666 GCA_964427815.1 uncultured Saprospiraceae bacterium
TAATGGTGAAATTATCTCTATAAAGAAAAAAATCTTTGTACATTGAGCCTGTAAATTAGGACGGAGGGAATCTACACTCGAATAAAACTCTGTTTATTGCTCACAATAAAACAATTTAAAATGAAAGTAAAAACGAACTTTTTACTCTCCTTTTTGCTCATGATGCTTTTCTCTGTAGGAGCATTTGCGCAAGGTAGGACAGTAGCAGGTACGGTTACCGATGCAGAAGGAAGCCTGATAGGGGTTTCAGTCGTGGTAGTCGGAACCACCAAGGGTACCACCACAGATTTAAATGGTATGTACTCGATTACCGCCGAGGACGGCGATGTGTTAGAATTTTCTTATGTAGGGTATGAAACCATGCAAAAGACAGTGAATGGCAGTGTGACTGATGTAGTAATGCAACAAGGTATCGTTATCAACGATGTGATTGTTACGGCATTGGGTATTAGTAGAGAAAAGAAGGCTTTGGGGTATGCTGTTGAACAAATGACTTCAGACCAAATTTCTAAAAATGGTAGTTCAAATGTAATTGCTGCCTTGGAAGGTAATGTTGCGGGAGTTAGAGTGAACTCTTCCTCTGGTGCGGCTGGAGCAGGAATGGATATTGTGATTCGTGGGGTCAGTTCATTGAGCCCAGGTAGAAGCAATCGCCCATTATTTATTATTGATGGTGTTGAGATGAGCGATGACGTAGATGTTGCGCCTATTACTTCCTCGAATGTAAGTCTGCGCTTATCTGCAGGTAATGGTACTCAATCTTCAGTCAGTAATAGAGCTGCGGATATTAACCCTGATGATATTGAGACAATGACGGTTTTAAAAGGCGCATCTGCTACGGCACTTTATGGTATTCGTGCAGCGAATGGCGCTGTGATTATTACCACAAAGTCGGGTTCTAAAGGGGATCCAAAAATAACTATAGGCTATACAACTGGAGCACAATCCGTTAATAAGTATCCAAAAGTACAAGGCGAATACATTGATGGACATAGAAGTACTTCTCGTAGAAGAAGTAATGTGTGGGATTCTTGGGGCGCACCCTATAAGGCTGGTGCTACTGATAAGGAGATGCATGATACTTATAGAGAGTTTTATAGAACAGGAGCAACGAATAGTATAAATGCTAGTTTGGCAGCAGGTACAGACCGTTTTAAATACAGATTGTCAGGTAATTACTTTAAGCAGAAAGGCGTAGTGCCCAATACAGATTGGGGCAAAACTAGTTTTAGTTTTAAGGGGGATTATGCTGTAAGCCCTAAATTGGACTTGGGGGCTAGCGTTATATTTTCTAAATCTGGCGGTAACCGTCCTTATGAAGGTAGAAAATCTATCATGAATGTATTGGCTTATATGTCGCCTGTGGTTGATCCTCAGAAGTACAATACGCCTTATTCTGCATCTGGTAATTTCGCTAGTGGGTGGATTGATCATCCTTTATTTTTGTCTGAAGTCAATACTTATGTAGATAATGTGAATCGTTATATCTCGGGTATCAATGCGAAATACAAAATTACAGATAACCTGATTTTAAATTATAAGGTTGGTTTGGATAATTATTCTGACGTTAGAAAAAGAATTGTTCATCCTGAAACGGATGAAGGAAATAACATGCATGGATTTATAGCTGACATTTCTTTGAATTCTTCGAATTTAACTTCCAATGCATTCTTAACCTGGGGGAGTGATGTGTCAGATGATTTTAGTTTGTCTCTTACTCTAGGGCAGTACATGTACTTTTCAGACAAAAAATTACTGTCAGTTCGTGGGGAAAATATCAAAATTGATGGAGCAACTAATATCAATCAGACTTCAGATATTTTCCAAAGCAACTACCATCGTAGGTACCGCAACCTAGCGGGGTATGGAGAGATTACGGCTGGTTTTAGAAATTTCTTTTATGTAACGGTTACGGGACGTAATGACTGGTCTTCTACTTTGCCTAAAAATAATAGATCCTATTTCTTCCCATCTGTATCAAGCTCGCTAGTATTATCGGATATGCCAGGCTTTAATGTGCCTTTTGTTTCTTTCGCTAAAATTAGAGGTTCATACTCTATAGTAGGTAAAGATGCTTCTCCTTATAGAATAGGGCGGTATTATAGCTTAGATAGCAACTTTCCTTTCCAAGGTCAGTTAGGATATGGAATTGATGGAGCAATAGGGGATGAAAACCTAAAACCTGAATTTACAAAATCATTAGAATTTGGTTTGGACATGCGTTTCTTCAAGAACCGTTTTGGAGTCGATGTGGCTTATTATTCAAACAAATTAGAAGACATGATTTTATCTGTTCCAATTAGTAATACTACTGGCGCATCTTCTTATTTTACGAACGCAGGTTCTCTAAAAACACAAGGTGTTGAGCTTTTAACTTACGTCGTGCCAGTAAAGAACAAAAA
>CAYRVZ010000022.1:0-19653 GCA_964427815.1 uncultured Saprospiraceae bacterium
GCTTTCAATGGTGTTGCTTCGACTAGCCCCCCGTGCTTGCGGGATGGTACAAAAGGTACACTTATAGTTGCAACCATCTTGCACCTTCAAAAAAGACCGGGTGCGATCCCCAAAAGAAAACGCATTTTCAAAAGTATTGACCGTTTGGATTTGGCTGGCATGCACGATTCCCTTTCCGGGTAATTTCTTCATGTCGCCTAGGTAATCTAAGATTTTGAATTTTTCGCCAGCACCCATGACAAGATCTACGCCGGGTATTTCGGCGATCTCTCCTGGTTTTAATTGGGCATAACAACCCGTGACAATGACAAAAGCATCGGGGGCATTACGCAACGCTCTACGGACAATCTGACGGCATTTTTTGTCTGCGAAGTCCGTGACCGAACAAGTATTAATGACATAAATATCTGCGGCCTGGTCAAATGGGATTTCTGTATAGCCGGCTTGCGCAAACTGTCGCCCAATGGTAGAGGTCTCCGAAAAATTAAGCTTACAGCCTAGTGTGTTAAATGCTACAGTCTGTGGTGTCATGATGGTGCAAAGATAAGGTTTAATGATGAATTAAGTACTGGCATCTGAATCAATGTATGGCTATTGTCGCTGTTCTTTTAATCTAATTAACAAATTTGATTAATACAGCCCGTATTAGGTTTCGTGTGACTACGCTGATAGTCAAGCCTAGGCTGATGAAAGATCAAAATTGAAAGATCTTTTACTCTTGCAAAAAGGTGTTTACCATCTACCTTTTTATCATTTAGAAAGCACCTAAACTAGGTTTTTACTGACAAATAGAACAATTCTTATCGCAAATCACTGTAATTTCCCGTAACTTTGCCCTACTATTTTCCGAAAGGAATCCATATAAACCACGTATTATGACAAATTCAATCTTTCTATTTTTACCTGGTGGGCAAGAGTTGATTATCATTATGGTGATCATTCTACTACTATTTGGCGGCAAAAAGATACCAGAATTGATGAGAGGCATGGGTAAAGGGATAAAAGAATTCAACAATGCAAAAAACAACATTGAAAATGAAATCAAAGAAGGTATCCGAGAAGCTGAAGCCAAAGAAGTAAATAAGACCGTAGAAAAATAAGCAATACAAGACCTACCTATTATCGTGTAGGGGTTTGTCGGTAAATTGTTTTTTACTTGTTGTATTTCCCACAGCTTAACCCATTAACCTATACATTTGTGTCGGTAAAGTAAAATAAACTCCCCCTGAGTTTAAACAGTAGATGATTTTGCGCTTTGTGTTAGGGAACCCTTTTTGCAAAGTCATCTCTGTTTTTTTTTGCCTTTCAAGATTATTCCAGATTTTTTATGTTAATTTGTGCTACCGCTATTTATTTCAACAGCGATCTAGTCAAATAAAACAAATAAAATGTCTGCCAGCCCTGTCCCAGATTCAATGCCAAGACCACATTCCACTAGTGATTTTAGTATTCACAACATACCTTTTGGCATCTTTTCCACCGCGAAAGAACCTCGTTTGAGAGCATGCACCGCCTATGGTGATTTTGTGATTGATCTACAAATGATGCATAGTTTGGCTTTTTTCAACGACCTAAATATTCCGGACGGTACATTTTCTCAGCCCACCCTAAATGCGTTTATTGCCTTAGGAAAAGAAATAACGAATCCTGTACGAGAAAAAATTCAGCTAATACTAAAAGATGAAAACGCCTTTGGACTTTTCTTTAATTATTGTGCCTTTCCAATGGAGGAAGCCATCATGCATTTACCGATTTCTATAGGAGATTATACCGATTTTTATTCAAGTATTGAGCATGCAACTAATGTTGGGACGATGTTCAGAGATCCTAATAATGCACTTTTACCCAATTGGAGGCACATACCTATTGGGTATCATGGACGAGCCTCTTCAATTGTTATTTCGGGCACTCCGGTGAAGCGTCCTTACGGACAAATGAGACCAACAGAAGAGGGGGGGGACCCTGGTTTTGGACCCACCAAACTGCTTGATTTTGAACTAGAGATGGGCTTTGTAGTGGGTAAATCCACAAAATTGGGACAACGCATCCCCATTGAAGAAACGGATGATTATATCTTTGGAATGGTTTTATTTAATGATTGGTCTGCAAGAGATATTCAGGGGTGGGAGTATGTGCCACTTGGGCCTTTCTTGGGAAAAAGCTTTAACTCTACGATGAGCCCTTGGATAGTGACAATGGAAGCGCTTGAACCTTTTAAGGTGGATGGGCCCGTCCAAGATCCTGCCGTTTTGCCTTATCTAAAGTATGAAGGGAAAAGGAATTATGATCTGCAATTAGAAGTAGCGATTCTCACAGAAAATAATGTCGAAGCAACCGTATGTCAATCCAATTTCAAATATATGTATTGGAATATGGCACAGCAACTCGCTCACCATTCAGTCAACGGCTGTAACTTTAACGTAGGTGATTTTTGTGCTTCTGGGACCATCAGTGGTAAAGAGAAAGCAGCCTATGGTTCTATGTTGGAGCTTACTTGGCGTGGCGCAAATCCACTGGCAATGCCTGATGGTACGACACGTAAGTTTATCAATGATGGGGACACCGTTATCTTACGTGGCTTTGCAGAAAAAGAGGGCATCCGGGTTGGTTTTGGGGAGGCGATAGGAAAAGTGATTCCAGCAGATCCTTTGGTGTGATCAATACCGAGCAATCGCAATAACGGCAAAACTAATTCGTACATCCACAACAGCTAGCAAGGCATTGGCGCAAGACTCTAATGTTGCTCCGGTAGTCATTACATCATCCACAATTAAAACATGTTGGTTGCGAACCAATCTAGGCTTTGCAACCCCAAAAACATTGGACACATTATGAAAGCGTTCATCCTTACCTTTTTTGGTTTGCGTTTCCGTAAAAATATTTCGAATCAGAATGGAGTCACTAAATGGAATTTCCATTGTATCTGATAGACCTTCTGCATATTTGGCGCTTTGATTATAGCCTCTTATTCGTTTCTTTTTGATGTGGAGCGGTACAGGCAGAATCCAATTGATATCTTGGAAGTGGTCGGATTCTTTTAATCGCTTGCCGTGCCATCGACCCAGTTCGATACCGATTTGGCTATTACCTTTGTATTTTAATTCGTGTAAAAGAGGTTGAGCGAGACCGCCCTTTCGGAAAACCAATAATGCTCCAGCGGCATAAAATGGAACTCGACCAAAAAGTCGGGTAGAAAAAGTGTTGTCAATGTGTAAATGATGATCGGTAAAATGTAGTTGACTGATACAATGGACACAAACTTTTAGCCCACCTGGGGGCAGATTATGTCCACAGGACAAACATAGCCTCGGATAAAATAAACCTCCGACTCCTGATAATAGCTTTCTCAGTGCTTTCATTCATGTAAGAACGAGTATTTTTTATAATATTCCAAATATTTACAATTGTAACAATAGTTTTGCAACAAAATTATTTAAAACCCCTACTATGGATACCCGTCAAACAGTGGTTTAGTAGGCTTGTGAGCCCGTAGTTACCCTAGTAAAAGAAACGACTTGTGAAAATTGTGAAATCATGATCCACAACTTATCTGAGCAATGCGAAAGTAAAATCCGCGTTTCTAAAGCGGAGCAATAGGGGATTAAACGACCACCTGCTGTTGTTGGCAATCGATAGACTTGTTGTAAAAGCATTGAAATCACAAAAGAGGATTTAGTTAATGCGAGCATAGGAAACTGCTAGTAATTAACCTTAAAGCTTAAAAGTGAAAAAATGAAAATATAATAATTCTATTTCTATCAATTATTCCTATTTCTTTCATTACATCTTGCAGCAGATAGTACTTCTGAAAAAGGAATTGTAGTTAAAGAATCTGATACTCCCTTTCATCTATCTTAGTATAAAAATTTCTTGACCTAAATAGGTTCTAGACCACTCGTTCGTTATGAGCATAAGTCTTAAACTTTTGATTAGTTTTGCAGCATGAATTCATTTACAATATTATCGACAGACAAAAAATCTTCAGCCAGAGCCGGAATGCTTAAAACAGCGCATGGTGAAATAGAAACACCCATCTTCATGCCCGTTGGTACCGTTGGCTCCGTAAAAGGAGTTCACTTTGAAGAGTTAAAAAATAATATTGAAGCTCAAATCATCCTCGGGAACACCTATCATTTGTATCTCCGTCCAAATATGGAAGTGATGAAGAAGGCAGGTGGTTTGCACAAATTTATTAACTGGGACAGACCTATGTTGACGGACAGTGGAGGCTTTCAAGTTTATTCTTTGAGTCACCGTAGAAACATCAAAGAAGAAGGGGTTAATTTTAAATCCCACATTGATGGTTCCAAACACTTCTTTTCTCCGGAAGGAGTCATGGATATCCAGCGAACCATTGGAGCAGATATCATCATGGCGTTTGACGAATGCACACCTTATCCATGTGACTACCAATACGCCAAAAACTCGATGGGTATGACGCATAGATGGCTAAAACGTTGTATTTCCCGCTTTGAAGAAACCAAACCCCTGTATGGGCATGAGCAAATTTTAGCGCCTATTGTTCAAGGTAGTACCTACAAAGATTTACGGGTAGATTCTGCCAAGTTTATTGCGGATCAAGATGCGCCCTTAAATGCGATTGGGGGGTTGTCTGTTGGTGAGCCACATGAAGAGATGTACGAGATGACGGGGCTAGTCTGCGAACATTTACCAAAGGATAAGCCAAGGTATCTCATGGGGGTGGGTAAGCCAGAAAATATACTAGAGGCAATAGCTTTAGGCGTAGATATGTTTGATTGTGTATTGCCCACGCGAAATGCTCGGCATGGCATGATATATACGACAAACGGAGTAATGAATATCAAGAACGCCAAATTTAAAGAAGATTTTACCGTTATTGATGCCCATGTACCTTCTTTTCCTTCGCAGACACATACCAAAGCTTATTTACATCATTTATTTAGAGCGGGAGAATTGTTGGGCGGTCAGATTGCCTCCCTGCAGAACTTAAGTTTTTACTTATGGTTGGTGAAGAAAGCCCGAACCGAAATAATAGCCGGTACCTTTTCAGAATGGAAAACGCATATTTTACCTATTATCACTCAAAGGCTATAGCATGATATTTGGAATACTAGATCGCTATATTCTAAAGAAATACCTCCAAGCGTTTTTCTTTACGGTGCTCATCTTTACGTTGATCGCGGTGGCGATAGACTTTGCGGATAAAGTCGATTCTTTTATTTCTGAACCGTGTACCAAGGAGGAGATCTTTTTTGATTACATTTTAAAATTTATTATTCATATTAATAGTTTGCTATGGCCGTTATTTATGCTAATTTCAGTAATCTTTTTTACCTCTAGGCTTGCCAATAATTCAGAGGTTATCAGCATCTTAAATGCAGGAGTGAGTTATAGGAGGTTTCTTCGGCCTTACCTAGTGGGGGCAGGAATCATTTCAGGGATGCTTTTGCTGGCTAACCACACCATCGTTCCGAAAGGTAATAAGACACGAATTGATTTTGAACAGACCTATGTGTGGAAAAATCAAGACCTTGGGAAAAAAGAAGATATTCACATGTTTATTGGGCCCGATACCAAGATCTACATTCAAAAATATAACCAACGAGATTCGTTTGCCTCTCAAATAAAGATTGAAAAGTATCAAGATAACGTCATCACCTACATGTTAAGCGCAAAAAAAATGAAATGGATGGGCCCTCCAGGTAATTGGCAGTTAAGCGGATATGTAGGAAGGGTGATTGATGGAGAGAGAGAGTATTTGACTGTCGGCTTGCGCAAAAAATTAGATACTTTAATTAATTTAACGCCGAATGACTTTGTCCAATTTTTGAATGCCAAGGAGCAAATGGCTACGACGGAATTAAAAGCAGCTATTGCGAAACAAAAGCAACGAGGATTAGGAGCATCCAAAAAATTTGAAATAGAAATATTACGTCGAACGGCAGAACCTTTCTCTATTATCATTTTGACTTTAATAGGTGTAGCTGTTTCTTCTAGAAAAACCCGAGGCGGAATGGGTTTACACCTGGCCATGGGTATTTCTTTGGGCGCCATGTTTGTCTTTTTATCAAAATTTAGTACCACATTCGCCTTTAATAGCGGTTTTTCGGCTATATGGGGCGTTTGGTTACCTAACATTGTATTTTTTGTAATAGCCCTCGTCTTGACTTTTCGTGCGCAGAAATAATTCATAATCCAATTCTTAGGCACGTTTTTTGAGTGCTTAAGATGAAGGCTTTTCTTATGAAGAGAAAAGTAAGATTCGCACAGCCCAAATTATTGGTCTTAAGAAATAAAAGATGAGATATTTTTACGCTATATTATTGATGCTAATGGTTAGTTTGGGTATGGCCCAACCTACGGAAAGCATTATACACGCCTCCAATGGCGCAGCTGGGGATCAATTTGGTACTTCTGTTGCAATCTCCGGTAATTATGCCATTGCAGGAAGTCCTGAAGATGAACCTAATGGGGCAAAAAGTGGTTCTGTCTATTTTTATGAATTAGCAGGGGGTGTATGGGTTGAAAAACAGAATATTTCACCAACAGATGGTAGTGCTGATGACGAATTTGGGCATAGTGTCGCAATATCTGGAGAATGGGCCATCGTAGGAGCTAATCTAGCTGGATCTTCCCCAACTTCTCCTTATGGGAAGGTTTATGTTTATCATAGGAATGCAAGTGGTGTCTGGTCGTTAGATACTAGTTTTACAAATACCTCTCTAGATCAGTTTGGAACAAGTGTCGCTATAGATGGAGATTATTTTGTGGCAGGAGGTATTAATGCCACGGCAACCATAAATGGGGTATTAAAACAATGCGGAACCGCTGTCGTGTTTCGGTATAACGGATCTATTTGGGCGATAGAACAAGAATTATTTCCTGATGATGGAGATAACTCGAATGAATTTGGTCATTCCGTATCCATTTCTGGAAATCAAATTGTGGTTGGAAGCTGGAAGGCTGATCCTAGTGGGGCGAATGCTGGAGCGGCGTATGTTTATTCTAGAATTGGTTCACAATGGACTCAAGATACAAAATTAGTGGCATTCGATGGAGCAGCTGGAGATCTTTTTGGAAACGCAGTATCGATTGAAGGAGACAAATTACTAGTGAGTGCGCACAAAGATAATGGAAGAAAAGGAGCCGTCTATTTTTATAATAAATCTGGTGGTACGTGGAGTTTAGCCAATAAAGCTGTGGCATTTGATGGAGCTACGTCGGCAGAATTTGGATCCGACTGTGATTTTATCAATCCCGTTACTGTTATTGTAGGGGCACACAAACAAAAAAACGGTACAAAGACACAAGGCGCAGTATATTTGTTTGAGTATGATAGCAATTCAAGTACTTGGATAGCTAGTACTTTACAAAGCCAGATAAGGGCATCTGACGGAAAAAGTTATGATTTTTTTGGTGGAGCAGTCGTTGGTGATGGAGACTATTTATACGTAGGAGCATTCAGAGACGATAATATGGGATCTTCGTCAGGCGGATCTTATTTTTATGATATCGCACAAGTATTACCAATTGAGCTAAGTTCATTTGAAGCAACCGTAGTTGGGAGTGAGGTTATATTGGATTGGGAAACGGCTTCCGAAGTCAACAATGAAGGCTTCGAAATACAACGAAGCAAGGATGGTGTCCTATGGGAAAATATCGGATGGGTAGAAGGTTTTGGAAATAGCACAGAAACTCAGGCTTATAGTATATTGGATAAAAATCCTTATCAAGGAGAAAATTATTACCGGCTAAACCAAGTAGATTTTGATGGTCAAACGGAATATTCTTATATAGTTTCGGCAACAATAAGAACCGATGAGTCAGAAAATAAGCAGGTCTCCTTTAAGGTATATCCTAATCCTACAAAGGACTATGTAAATCTAGAATATCCTAGGTCAACAAAAGTTAAATCTATTATCGTCTATGATCTTTCAGGGAAAATTATGAAAATTGAACGAAGCGAGCAATATAGAATCAATCTAGTAGATTTGCCGAAAGGGAATTATTACCTTACAGTGGAGACCCAGAATGGACGGTTTAGCCAGCCAATTTTAAAAGAATAATACATGAAAAATAGGTTATGTTTTAGAAAATGCACTCCAAATGGAGTGCATTTTTTATTTGTATACCACCATTAAGACTTTATTAACACTATTAGTAATGATATGATTTTCAGTGGTTTATGAAAAAGTAGAAAAGAAAGTTGGTACTTTATGTCTTCATGAAAACTAAAAAAGTAAACAATTTTTGTTAAATTAAAAAACCTTACCTATATTAGATCTAAATAACGATCATACTTATGTCAACTTTTGAATTTGATTCAAGTTTTTTTAAGCTTGAAAGCCTCCTATACTCTTTCGCATATAATCTCACCAAGAATGCGGACGATGCCAAAGATCTATACCAAGAAACCGCGTTTAGGGCTTTGAGTAATCGGGATAAATTTAAGCCTGGAACAAACTTCAAGGCTTGGGTTATTACCATCATGAGAAACATCTTTATCAATAATTATAGAAGAAAGCGAAAGGCCGGTGTGTTTATGGACGCTACGGATAATCAATACTTCATCAATAGCGGAAGTGTTGCCGTTACAAACGGTGGAGACAATAATATTTTAATGCAAGAGCTTGATGCTATGTTAGAGGAATTAGATGATAGCATCCGACTACCCTTTCTAATGCATTATTATGGCTACAAGTACCAAGAGATTGCGGACCATTTAGAATTGCCATTGGGTACAGTAAAAAGCCGTATCTTTTTTGCCAGAAAAGAATTAAAGGAAAAGATTTTTGCCGCATATGGTGAAAGACCTGATTAAAATTCTATTTTATAAAGAATTTACGTGTTTTAACGTAAGTTCAAAAAAAATAGGTTTTTATTATTTGTTGACCCTACCTTTGTTTACGCTTTTGCGTATAACTGAAATCATTTTAAAAAAACAAATTACTTCATCATGAAGAATATTGGACTTAAGAATCCCATTGCGGATTTAAAGCAATTGGGTATAAGTGCTAAGAGTGTCAGTTGGAATTTATCCCAAGAAGAATTATTTGAGGCAACGATACAAAAGGGTCAAGGGGTTCTTGCCGAATCAGGAGCTTTAGTCATCCAAACAGGAAAATTTACGGGAAGAGATCCTAAAAATAGATTCATTGTCAAAGATGAGTACACGAAGGATGTTTCATGGGGAGATATTAACTTTCCTTTTGACGCGGATAAGTTTGATAAGCTTCAAGCTAAAATCATTACCTACTTAAATGAAAAAGATATTTATGTACAAGAAGGAAAAGCTTGTGCAAACCCTAAATATGAACTCAAAGTAAGAGTCATAGCAGAGTTTCCTTGGATGGGTGCTTTTGTACATAATATGTTTTTACGACCAACAAAAGAGGAAATTGCTTCATTCGAACCAGACTGGATTATTTTGAATGCGCCAGGTTTTGTAGCGGATCCAGAGATAGACGGTACGCTTGCGCCAAATTTTGCCATCCTGAATTTTACCAAAAAAATTGCTATCATTGGAGGAACGGGCTATACTGGCGAAATTAAAAAAGGAATTTTTTCTGCCCTAAATTATATCTTACCAAAAGAAAGAGATGTTTTAACTATGCATTGCTCTTCTAATATCGGTAAAGATGGAGATACAGCTGTTTTCTTTGGTCTATCTGGAACGGGTAAGACAACCTTGTCAGCTGACCCAGAACGCCAATTAATTGGAGATGACGAGCATGGATGGTCTGAGGAAGGAGTATTCAACTTTGAAGGCGGGTGTTATGCAAAGGCAATAGACCTAAGTAAGGAGCAAGAGCCTGATATTTGGAATGCCATCAAACACGGAGCTATTATAGAAAATACTAAATTCTTCCCTGGTACACGAAAAGTTGATTTTTCGGATGTTTCAATAACGCAAAATACTAGAGTTTCTTATCCAATCTATCACATTAGTAATATCGCAGAGCCTTCCATGGGGGGTATTCCAAAGAATATTTTCTTTCTAACAGCGGATGCTTTTGGGGTTCTACCTCCTATTTCAAAATTGGACTCAGGGCAAGCGATGTATCACTTTATTTCGGGGTATACCGCTAAAGTTGCAGGAACAGAAGTGGGCATAACAGATCCAGTAGCAACATTTTCTGCTTGTTTTGGCGAACCTTTTTTACCCCACCACCCTACTGTCTATGCGGAAATGTTAGGGGAGAAAATCCGTAAGCACAATGTGAATGTCTGGCTAATAAATACTGGATGGGTAGGAGGTGGTTTTGGTGTGGGAAATCGCATCAAGCTAAAATTTACTAGAGCAATGATTTCTGCGGCAATGAACGGACAACTGGATAATGTTAGTTATACAAAACATAAAGTGTTTAATTTGGACATGCCGACTACTTGTCCTAATGTGCCTGATGAGGTTTTGAACCCAAGAGCTTTTTGGAGTGATAAAGAGGCTTATGATGAAAAAGCGAATTACCTGGCTTCAATCTTTATTAAGAATTTTTCTAAGTTTGAAGATAAAGCCAAGGATGAAATTATGGCTGCGGCTCCCAAAATGGTCATGCATTCATAAGGGCATAATACGGTAATCAATAAAAAAAAAGCACACTAATTAAATTTAGTGTGCTTTTTTATGTAACAAAAGAAGTAGAAAATCGCTCTTTTTTTAATGGTTTTGAAATTATAATATTCTGATAACTAAGGTGTTGTGATATTTTAGTTTAAAAAAACCTATTAATACTTCTTTTTTTTTGCCTTATTTACCCCTTGTTTTGGAAGCCTATTCTAAGGATATTTGCTAAAGTTCAAATACATATTAACATAACAATCTTTATGTAGAATGGGCTATTTATTTGAATTCAAGGTGATAAAAGAACGTTGCATCTACCAATGATTTATTTTGGTTAACCTTGAGGTTTTAGCTTCATTAGAAGTTTTAAAGGCCACACATCCCGCAGGGATGCGTGGTTTTTTCTTTCGTTTTATACGTTGATTTGTATCAAGACAAAATGAAGAAAATACATATTTATGGAAAGTTAACAGTGATAAGGCTTTTTTTAAAACCAACTTAGTTCGCTGAGGATTTTACTAATTAACATAAAAAAGGTTAAAGATTGTTTTTTGATGTAAAATAATGTCCTTGTATTCGTTTAATTACTAAATAAGATAGATAAATTGTAAGTACTATAGAAATCCACCAAGCAGCGGTCATCACGAGTTTAAAAATTACATCTTTAGTTTGTGAAGTTAAATTTCTCAAATCTACAATTACATATTTTTGTAAAGGAGCCAAATAAGCAACAAAACCACTAGCTACAGCAAAATAAAAAGGTAGCATCCAACTTCTTGTGCTTTTATGTGTGGTTTCGTTTATTGTTATTTTAGCGCTTTGTATTGAAATAGGTTGTAGTCTTAATCTAGTAGTTTGGTCGAGTTCATCAAAGGTATGTAGCATAACTTCCATTGTAACATCATCTATAGGCATTGTTGTTTTTTTGAATTCTTTTTTCCATTTGTTATGTAATTTTAATTCGGTAGCGTTTACACGAAATAAATACCGATCGTTATCAAAAGTTATTTTTCCTTTAATACGATAAACTGCTCTTGATTTGATGTGTTTTTTCCGTTTTTTATAAGCAATACGTAACGGAATAGCAACAAATAAAATAAAAGGTAAAAATACAACTGACATACCTAAACCTTCGTGCATTATTGCCAATATGGACATAGGAAATAAAATGGGTGCTAGCATTCCCCAAACACTCGTCCATTTGGATACTAAAAACGCTTCTTGATCCTTTTTGGTTGATGGACGTTTTGAGATATAATCACCATTATAACCTCCACTTAGTTTTAGTTTTTTATACAATTCTGGATAGCCAATAAGACCATCAATACTATAAAGCACAAAAAACTCTTTGCGGTACAAAATTTCTATAGTTTTATTGTTGTAAGGTTGCCCTTCATAGAGGTAGGGCAAGAAAACTTCTGGCACTACAACCTCTATAACTTGATTATTGATAATCAAGGCGAAGTGATGTACAATTCTTTTATAGCGGTACGTAGTTGAAATGATAAAATCAATGTTATCAAACTTCCAAACACTGGTTAGTAACTTTCCTTTGGGTAACTTAGGGCTTAAAAGCAAATCGACACTCAACTTAGCATCTAAGTCTATATACTGAATGGCTTTTAAATCATCTTTATTCAACATTCTAGTAGGAAGTATGCTGGTAGCGATGGTTTTATTTTTATTGATTTTTTTAACCAATAAAAACAGTATCACAATAACAAATAGGATTAAAATGCCAAAAAATATAAATGTATCTGTATTGCTCACTAGTTATGCTTTTTTTTTGTAAGTTATTCTAAATATTTTGTCCTAAATAATAAATAAAAGTATAAAACCCATAATTATTATTAGGATGTTGCTGACTTCCAAACAGCAATGGGTACTATTTAGTTTTTGAGAACCCTAATTGGTTATTTTTTTCGCTTTCGCTTTGCCATTCGTTTTTTATTTCCTCTATTGACTGTTTTCGTTTTACGGGGTTTTCGTTTACCTGGACCGCCGAGATTAATTTTTGAATTTTTGGCAGATTTTTCTTGAAAAGCTCCTTGTGTTCCTTTCAACGTATGCTCTTTCCGATACTGCTTGTCTCCAAGGAATACAGGCTTCTCCTCTTCCAGTAACTTTTCGGCTAAAATCAGCTCTTCTGGTAGGCCGGAAATAGGAATAGGTCGTTGCATGAGCGATTCTATGGCCATCAAGTACTCCACTTCATATTCACTAACAAACGAAATAGCGATGCCATTTTTATCGGCTCTACCGGTTCTGCCGATGCGGTGCATATAAATTTCAGGAATATCCGGTAAGTCGAAGTTGATGACATGACTTACTTCCGTAATGTCCACCCCTCTAGCAATTACATCAGTTGAAATTAGTACTCTTAACTTATTTATTCTAAATTTTTCTACAGCCTTGAGTCGCTGGTTTTGGGACTTGTTGGAGTGAATAATTCCTATAGCCTCTCCAAATGTCTCATGCATCGCATCATAAATCAAGTTGGCCAACCTTTTACTTCTAACGAATACGAGCACTCTTGTCATTTTTTTTGAGCGTTCAAGTAGTAGGGATAAAAGATTCAGCTTGGTATAGAAATTGGGCACATGAAATAAAGATTGGTTTATCTGTTCTAATGGAGTACCTGTTTTCGCTATTTCTATTTTTTTAGCCCCTTGGAAAAATGTATTGAGTATTTTCTCCACTTCAGGCGATAAAGTCGCTGAGAAGAACAGGTTCTGTCTTCTATCTGGAAGCATATTGAGGATGTTATGGAGTTGTACACTGAATCCTAGTTCAAGCATCTCATCTACCTCATCTAAGACAAAGTGCTTGACCTTTTTGAGTTTCAATGCCCGATTCATACTTAGATCCATTAACCGACCGGGCGTACCAACAATTATGTCCAGACCTTGTGAGATGATTGATTTCTGAGTGTTGATATTGGCTCCTCCATAGACACCATAGACCCGAATGGGCATGTATTTGGCGAGTTTCTCTATCTCAGAGACAATCTGTACAACTAATTCTCTAGTAGGTACTAGTATGACTATTCTAGGGCTGAGTTCTGTAGTGTATTTCCATAGTCTCAACAAAGGCATTAGAAAAGCGAAGGTTTTACCTGTACCCGTTTGAGCGATGCCGACGATATCAGCACCCGATAAGATAGGGGCGAATGCCTCTATCTGTATAGGAGTTGGGTTGACATACCCCATATCGTCCAAAGCATTCAGCAATGGCTTATTCAAATTTAAATCTTCAAATAACATAATTCTTACTTAATTGGCTGCAAAGGTAATCCTATTTACACAAAGGGGCTTTTCTTGTTGAGGTACCGACAAATTTAAATTTTCAAAAGGTAAGTTCAAGGTCATATAGTAAAACGATCTAAAATGTATCTCCATTCATTACGCACTCTTCAGAATCCAGATTTCAACCTCTTGGTCAGCACGCCAGTGCTGGTCTCGTGTCGTTTTATAGGAAGCATCTTTTACTCTTTTTTTAAAGCAATTTTCCAATTCAAACCGCTTCCCTTCTGATAGTTCTTTCTCTATAGGGTGTTCTTTTGTCAGATTGGTTATTTGGGCCAAATTTGAAAACAAGAGCACTACCCGACCATCTGGTAAAAGCCTTTTTTTAGCTTCTAAAAAAAAATCTGAAAATAAGTTTTCATCGTAGTAAATAGCTTTATCTATGTGGCTATCTTGGGGATCGCTTTCTGGCAACCAAGGAGGATTAAAAACAATCAATTCAGTCTGTTTTTTCCATTTTCCAAAAAGATGACCCAAGTCCAACTCTATTTTTCGAGACAGTTTGGTATTCCCCATAAATTCTGCTAGACCTACGATTGCATTTGGGTTTGTGTCTGTTCCAAAAACCTTTTGAAAGCCATGTTTCATCATTTGTAGTGAAAGAACACCACTACCTATTCCCACATCAATAGCTGTTTTTTTGGGGCCCTTGTACCGCTTTAGCCAATTATCAAAAAGGATCAAATGTTCAAAGTTCGTTGGAAAGTAAGTATCGTAATAGGGATGTATCTTGTTTCGAAGCACGGGAATAGAAATCCCATTTTTGAACCATTGCCAAGAACTATTAAGCCCTTGCACCTGTGGGAAGGGTAATAAAAATTCATGCTCTTTTGGATAGAGTTTTTCCAACCAACCAATAGACGGAGATTTTTTAACGACTAATTTATGATCTTTTATTTCTAATAAAATTAGATTTGACAATTTTTGAAAGGCTGCTCTGTACTTTCTTTGCTCTTGAAAAGTTTTGTTGGGTATTTTTCTATTCAAATAGGCCCTTAACTCTCGAAGAAGGGCTAATCCATTATTGTAAAAACCAATTATCAGTATGGGGTTTCCAGCCTCTAGGTTTTTAATCGTAAGTTTGACATCTGATCCGCGTTTAAATACGGCCAAATCTTTTATTTGAGGAATGGGTTTGGGTTTGTTTATCTCAATGTTCATCATCTACTAGTTTCTTTGCCTGCAAAGGTAAGGAATAACATTTCCCTAAAACATTTATTATTTTTATTGAGGGTCGTGCCCTTCAAGAACCCAAATGGGTGAAATTATGGCCTCAAAACGAGCACATATGCAAAAAAAACTATACATTCGCATAAAAAACTATGCGTTTGATTTCTTTTTCATTACTTTTAGTGAGTAGTCTATTTTTCTGGCAAGGTTGTAAAACAACTAAGCATACTATTGAGGAATATAAGGGAAATTACCTTGTTTTTGGTTCAGGGGGAGGTTTTACAGGAATGGTTAAAGAATATTGGGTATTGCCAAATGGACAATTATTCAAAGGAAACGGAGGCGCACATCCTATGGAAGAAAAAAAACTAAAACGCAGGAAAATAAAAAAGCTTTTTAAAAAGGCAGAAAAAATGGGCTTACTCCAAACGGAATACAATAAGCCGGGTAATATGTATTACTTCATTAAGTACAAAAAGGGAGAAGAAGCAGTGGAATTGGTATGGGGAAGAGAACAACAACTTTTGAATTCTTCCTTGGATTCCCTCTACAACGAATTTATGCAATTACTTCCGAAACCAAAGACGACAACTAGCACGACAAACCGATAGCCTGTCTTTCAAATTTATTAACACCTAAACACGAACTCATGAAATTTATTTTTCCTCTTATTTTGACTTTCCTCTTTGCACAAACGGCTTTCGCACAAAAGGTTTTTACGAAAGTTGATAGAGTAGATTCCCCTGTACAGTCTTTTCCAAGTGCAAATACTTTTTTTAATACGCCAATGAGGAGATTTCAATCTATTCCTTGGGCGGAGTTACAACAACCAGCTGTTTCGTTGGGCAGCCCAATAAAGGTCATTGGTTTTTCACCGCAAGGTAGGCCTACATGGGTGAAAGGTAGCTTGTCACTTGACAAGCGTGTTAATATTCATGACCAAGCGTATTTGTATTTAGAAGAATTAAAAGGACGGATGGGTATTTATAACCCCCTGGAAGAATTTGTTATTTCTAAAGAAGAAACAGATAGATTTGGCAAAACCCACATTCGGATGGATCAATACTATCATGGAATTCGGGTTCAAAATAGCGAAGTCATCTTACATGCGAAAGAGGGGACGATTATTAGTTTTAACGGCAATTATTTTCCTTCGCCAAAAGTGAAAACAAATCCAACTTTTGTGCAAGCAAATGCAGAAGAGGTGGTTCAATCAGATCTAAATATGCAAGTAACCACTTGGAATAGAGAAGGGATCTTGGCTCAAGTTATGCCTGCTCATCAGATAGAGACTTCTTTGGTTATTTATTTTGAGTCTGGGGAGGCAAAACCAAGTTTGGCATGGGTAGTGAAAATTCATCCCAATATAACAGAACAGTGGATCTATTTGGTAGATGCACACACGGGTACCATCCTTAATAAGCACATCAATAGTTGTAAGTTTGCACATGATGAAGCCATCAAATTAGCGATACAAAAAACAAACATTGAGAAAAAAAGTCCGGTTGTTTTGGAGTCGAGTAAGCTTGCGCAAAAATCAACTCAATATGATCCTTTGGATGGATCGCTAGATGCGAGCGGAGTGGACTTAAATGGAATTTTAAGGCAATTGAAGACCTATCAAGTAACGAGTGAAAATACTAATTTTCTTATTGATGTAACTCGTCCGATGTTTCAGTCTGGATCTTCGAATTTGCCCGACGAACCTGTGGGCGCTATCTTCACCATAAATGGGAATAACGGAAGTCCACAGGGTCAAAATTTTCAAGTTACTCAATTGACAAATGCCAGTACAAATTGGACCGATCAAATAGCAGTTTCGGCTCATTATAATTCAGGATTAGCGTATGAGTATTACAAAAATACTTTTGGCAGAAACTCTATCAATGGTACAGGCGGAACGGTATATTCTATTATTAATGTGGCGGATGAAAATGGACAAAGTATGGACAATGCTTTTTGGAATGGATCGGCCATGTTTTATGGGAATGGCGATCAAGCATTCAAACCGTTGGCTGGCGCCTTAGATGTAGCGGGACATGAAATATCTCACGGTGTTATTCAAAATACTGCGAACCTAAAATACCAAGGAGAGTCTGGCGCCTTGAATGAATCTTTTGCCGATATTTTTGGGGCGATGATTGATCGCGATGACTGGAAGATGGGAGAAGATGTGGTGACGAATGTTTTTCCTTCCGGCGCACTTAGAGATTTGCAAAACCCGCATAACGGAGGAAATCAACTAGGAGATAATGGATGGCAACCGGCTCATGTCAATGAACAATATCATGGCAGCCAAGATAATGGAGGTGTGCATATCAATAGTGGAATTACAAATAAAGCGTATTATTTATTAGCGACAGCGATAAACAAAAATAAGGCGGAGCAGATTTATTACAAGGCATTGAAAGATTATCTAACAGCAAGTTCCCAGTTTAAAGATTTGAGAATTGCCCTTTTATCAGCAGCAGAGGATATACATGGCGCAGGAAGCAATGAAGCCACACAAGTCGGTATAGCCTTAGATGCAGTCGGAATCACCGGCCCAAGCACTGGAGGGGGCGGAGGAGGAAACCCAGGTGGAGAATATCAAAATGACCTGCAACCAAACCCAGGGACAGATTACATCGTTTTTGTGAAAAGTAATGGAAAGCTTGGGTTGGCCAATGGAGCAGGTGCTACCTTTGATTTTGAATCTTCAAATGTAACCATCAGTCAACCTAGTGTGACAGATGATGGGTCCGCTATATATTATGTAGCTGATGATAAAGTGATTAGAAAAATATCATTTGATTGGGCTGGGAGTACTTTTTCTGATAATGTGTTGAGTATAAGTTCTAATTCTAATAATGCTAATGTCGCCGTTTCACCTGATGGGAGTAAGATTGCCGCAGTAGAGACGGAAAGTAATATCATCTATATATACAGTTTTGGTAATAGTAGCTGGAAGGGTTTTGAATTATATAATCCAACCAATACCAATGGTGTGACGACTGATAACGTCAAGCAGGCTGATGTGCTTTATTTTGATTATTCGGGTGAGTATGTAATGTATGATGCATTAAGCCAAATTAAAAATAGTCAAGGTCAAGACATTGAATTTTGGGATGTAGGTTTTGTTCATGTCTGGGAAAATAACACTTGGGCGGATGGTTTTGTCTCAAAATTATTTACAGGGCTCCCTGAAAATACAAGTGTAGGAAATCCTACTTTCGCAAAAAACTCTCCTTATATTATTGCTTTTGATTACCAAGATTCAGACGGTAATCATACACTACGAGGATCTAATATTGAGACGGGTAAGTCAGCGGTTATTGCTAATAATGATACTTGGTCACGTCCTTCTTTTGCCCCCAATGACCAGTTTTTATTGGCAGATACAAAAGACCAATCGGGTACATATACTGACCTAGTGAAAGTCCCATTGGCTGCTAGTAAATATGAATGGCTCGATGGAGGACAATCTGAATCATTAATTTCTAGTGCGGGATGGGGCAATTGGTTTGCCAATGGAACTCGTTCTTTGGTGATAGCCAATGAAGAAGTGTTAAATGATGGAAAAGTTACGATTGCTCCAAATCCATTTAGGGCTACGTTGTCTATTATGGGTAATGATGGCTTGTTTATTCAACAAGTAGATATTTATGATATTCAGGGTCGTTTGGTTAAGTCTAGGAAAGATAAATCAACCCATGTTATGGTTGATTTGTCCAATCAATCCCAAGGGTTATATTTTGTAAAAGTGATCGATGAAGACGGAGCAGTTCGTTTGTTTAAAGCAATCAAGCAGTAAACTATTATTAAATAATATTAAAAAGCTGTTGATAAACCATCAACAGCTTTTTTTAAATAGTATAGATGACTTGGAAAGTAGCTCTATCTGGATTTCAATCTTATTTGATGTACGAACGCGGTTTGTCGGAGCATTCGATAATGGCGTATGTGCGGGATGTGGAGAAGCTAAGGCAATATTTTGAGTTGATAGAACGACCTATTATTCCGACAACAGTTAAAGCGGAGGATTTGCGCCAAATGTTGATGTGGATGGCAGAGATGGGCTTGGAAAAGTCTTCAAGGGCACGTATCCTGTCGGGCATTCGAGCTTTTTATAAGTACTTGTTAGTGGAAGATCAAATGGATGATAATCCAGCGGCACAACTAGATATGCCCAAGCCTAGTAGAAAAATTCCAGATGTACTCCGGTATGATGAGATTCAAATGATGTTAGAGGCGATTGATCTATCCACGAATCATGGCACCCGAAATAGAGCCATGTTGGAAACACTTTATGCGTGTGGCTTGCGCGTGACAGAATTAGTGACTTTAAAGTTATCTAATTTTTTTCCGGAAATCGAATTAATAAAAGTAATTGGAAAGAACAACAAAGAACGACTCATTCCAATTGGGGAAGATGCGGTTAAGCACATTCAGTTGTATATAAAAGGGGTTCGACGTAAGCAAATGAATGTTGACCCACAACACGAAGATTTTTTGTTTTTGAATAGGCGCGGAAAGAAGTTAACGAGGGTTTATGTGTTTTTATTAATAAAGGAATTGGCAAGAGAAGTTGCTATTCAAAAACAGGTGAGCCCGCATACTTTTCGTCATTCCTTTGCGACTCATTTAATAGAAGGT
>CAYRVZ010000023.1:0-2941 GCA_964427815.1 uncultured Saprospiraceae bacterium
AGGTCATTTTGATTACTTATTTTCGTATCTTTGCAGTTGGTTCTACTATGTAGATAGGATCAATGACCCCCTACAAAAAGGAACATATGTCAAAAGAAGAGAAAAAACAACAATATAGTGCCAGTAATATCACCGCACTTGAAGGGCTAGAGGCCGTAAGATTACGCCCGGGTATGTATATCGGGACGACGGATATAGATGGTTTGCATCATTTAGTCTATGAAGTAGTCGATAACTCAATTGATGAGCATTTGGCGGGACATTGTAGTAAGATAGAGGTTACCATCCACAAAGATAATTCTTTGTCTGTTTCGGACGACGGTCGAGGTATTCCCACCGGATGGCATGAAAAACTACAAAAATCAGCGTTAGAAGTCGTAATGACAGTCTTGCACGCAGGCGGTAAATTCGACAAAGACACTTACAAAGTTAGTGGCGGATTACACGGAGTAGGGGTGAGTTGTGTAAATGCACTCTCTAGTCACCTTTCTGTAGAGGTCCAAAGAGAAGGCAAAGTCTTTCAACAAGAATATAGCGAAGGAAAACCCCTTTATCCAGTCAAAGAGATTGGTACATCGGATACGACAGGTACCAAAGTCACTTTTCAGCCCGATATGACCATCATGGAGACCAATGAGTTTCAATATGAGGTCTTGGCACAAAGACTAAGAGAACAATCCTTTTTGAATAGTGGTTTGCGTATTTCCATTACAGATGAGCGAACTATTGTAGAAGGAGAGCCAAAGCGCGAAGAGTTTTTCTCTGAAGGAGGACTAAGTGAGTTTGTGGCTTATTTGGATGAAAACAAAACAGTTTTGACCTCCAAGCCTATTCACATTAAGGGAAAGGAAGATAATGTTGAGATAGAAATTGCGATGGAATACACTTCGGCTTACACCGAAAATTTTCACTCTTATGTCAATAACATCAATACCCGAAAAGGGGGAACACACGTCAACGGTTTTCGTCGGGCTTTGACTCGGGTTTTTAAGAGTTACGGAGAAGACAATGGTTATTTCAAAAAACTAAAGTTCAAGGTGTCAGGAGAGGATTTTGCAGAGGGCTTGACCGCCATTATTTCTGTGAAAGTACCCGATCCACAATTTAAAGGGCAGACCAAAGAAGAATTAGGAAACTCCGAAGTAGTCGGAATTGTATCCAGAGCCGTTGCGCAAGCACTCCAATATTATTTGGAAGAAAATAAGCAGGAAGCTAAGCGGATTTTTGATAAAGTCATCTTGGCGGCTACAGCGCGTCATGCTGCTCGAAAGGCGCGTGAACTCGTACAACGTAAGAATATATTGACAGGAAGCGGACTACCAGGAAAATTGTCCGATTGTTCCTCCAAAAATGCAGAAGAGTGTGAAATATACCTCGTAGAGGGGGACTCGGCAGGTGGAACAGCCAAGCAAGGTCGGGATAGAATGTTTCAAGCGATTATGCCCTTACGGGGAAAAATCCTGAACGTAGAAAAAGCAATGGAGCATAGAATCTACGAAAACGAAGAAATAAAAAATATCTTTACAGCGCTTGGCGTCAGTATAGAAGAAAAAGATGGTCAACGTATTTTGAATACCGAAAAATTACGATACCACAAAACCATCATTATGTGTGATGCGGATGTCGATGGTAGCCACATTGAAACGTTATTATTAACTTTCTTCTTTAGATATATGAAACCACTGATTGAAAGTGGATACTTGTATATTGCGGCACCGCCATTGTACCGAGTTTCTAAAGGTAAGCAATTTCAATATTGCTGGAATGAAGAAGAACGGTCTGCCGCGACGGAAAGACTGGGTAAAGGAAAAGACGATAGTGTTAAAATTCAACGATATAAAGGTTTGGGAGAAATGAACGCTGACCAGCTGTGGGAAACGACCATGGATCCAGATACCCGTATATTGAAGCGTGTAACAATTATGGATAGTATCGAGGCAGATAGGGCTTTCACTATGTTGATGGGGGAGGAAGTACCACCTCGTAGAGCCTTTATCGAAGAAAATGCTCAATATGCTAATATTGATGTGTAGGTAGATTAATACAACCGATTGAATGAGTAGTAAAAGGCAGGATTAAGCAATTGAACGTCCGAAGGACAAATTGAACGCCGCAGGCAATTCCAAATTACTCCGATATCATACACCTTTAGACAGTTATCAATCCATTGCGCTAGGATATCCTAGAATGGCATAGTTTATGGATAAATTATGTTCTATGAAGTATCTGATTGTTTTTCTATTTTTGTTTTATAGCGGACTAAGTTATAGCCAAGTGTTTGGGCAGGACAGGATTGCACTAGATGTTGATTTGGATAAGATCGTCGATAGTATCTCTTTGGACTATGTTGGTTCTGACGAAGAAAGATACGACAAAGTAAGAATAGGCTTTCAGTTGTCTTCCCAACAATTTAAACCCATTTTTTCTCAATTCATTACGATTACAAATGGTGCATACTTTACTTTATTAGGAGAAGAAGGAAAAGTTTATTTTTTTTACCACCTAGATCCTATGCAACGCATGGTCGCTACTTTTCAATACGATGCGGCTACCAAAAATATTATTTTGGTACAAATGGGTCGGTCTCAGGATAGAGACAATGATGTCAATGGAGCCGGAGGGTCTTCTTTGGACGTGTTGAACCAAACCTACTCAGGTAGTTGGTCTTATTATGATTATTTTGAAGAAAATCCAGAGGATTATCGAATTTATATGCCCGACATCAAGATACACATGGGTTTTCCAAAGCTGAAACTTCAGGCGGTTGATCAAAGTCCTTTTCTTGTTTTTTATAATAAATGTTACACGCTTTACAGCAAACAATTAGATTCAATTTATCCGAAAGGATTATCTAAAGAGGGCTACCTTTTTACCGATATTAATAAGGATTATTCGGTTGACTCTATATTTTTTGATGCATCTTCTGGAAGATTAGGGTACA
>CAYRVZ010000023.1:3041-19607 GCA_964427815.1 uncultured Saprospiraceae bacterium
ATGAAGAAGACGAAGTATATAGCCAGCGTTTAAATTTTGTAGCAGATCAATATGAAATAAACAAAATTGGGAAAGGAGAATTTGCGTTACTAAGCATACCCAAAGAGCAAGAAGTCCTATTTAGTTTTGATGCTAATTATCAATTTATTATTAAAAAAGAAACGATTAAAAATTGGATCGATGCGGATTTGGATGGCGATGGAATCAAAGACTCTGTCAAGATCTATTGGGCGGATGATGAAGAGGGATTGCAGGTTCGATTTACCTATCAACTATCCTCCACAAATTTCAAAGAAGTAAGCACGCCCTTTTATTATACCGAATATGCTACAGCCAGCAATCATCGAAGTGGTTTTACGATTGATTTAGGGTATCGGAGAGGAGGGCAGACGGCTACTTTTAGATATAACAAGCAAACCAAAGCCATGCAGTTGATAGGGTTGGATTCTTGGGAAGGCTATGAACAACGTTCACTTAGTCTCAATTTACTGACGACCCAGTTTCAGGGAGAATTAACGGATTATGACGAAGGCGATGAACCGATTGAACGAGCAGCAAAAGCCAGAATTAAGCTAGGTTATATTGATTTCGCTTCTTTGGACGAAAAAGTATTTGTAGATTTTATACAGCAAGGAAATACCCTATTGGATCGTAAAATTCAAGAGCAGAAAGCCAAAGAAAATGAACCTCCATCCGACAACTAAACGTCGCAGGCAATTGAACGTCCGCGGGACAAAAAAAACTACTTCAACAACTGCCGAGCAATGACAAGCTTTTGAATCTCCGTAGTCCCTTCTCCAATCGTACAAAGCTTAGAATCCCTATAGAATTTCTCCACCGGAAAATCTTTGATATAACCATAACCACCAAAAATCTGTACAGCATCGGTAGCGACCTCTACGGATATTTCAGAGGCATACATTTTGGCCATTGCCGCTTCTTTCGTAAGTTTTTTTCTGGCATTTTTCAAGTCTGCGGCATGACGAATCAGTAATTCTGCCGCTTCAATTTTAGTAGCCATTTCCGCTAATTTGAAACTGATTGCTTGAAAGCTAGAGATGGGTTTACCAAATTGCTCCCGCTCCTTGCTATAGGCCAAGGCTGCATCAAAAGCACCATGTGCAATGCCCAAGCCTAACGCTGCAATCGAAATACGACCACCATCTAATATTTTTAATGCTTGGACAAATCCGTCTCCTTCTTTCCCTAGCATTTGGCTTTTATGTACCCGACAATTATCAAAAATAACCTCAGTCGTTTCAGAGGCACGCATGCCTAGTTTATTTTCTTTCTTTCCCGCAGAAAAACCGGGCGTACCCCGCTCAACGACAAAAGCAGTCATCCCATGACTATCAAGCAGTTCCCCTGTTCGAGTCATGACGACCATTGCATGACCAGACTTGCCGTGTGTAATGAAATTTTTTGAACCATTAATGATGTAATGGTCTCCATCTTTTTTGGCAACACATTGCATCCGACCGGCATCACTGCCCGTATTTGGCTCAGTCAATCCCCAAGCCCCTATCCATTCTCCACTGGCCAATTTTGGCAAGTACTTTTGCTTGATCTCTTCGCTGCCAAAAGATAAAATATGATTGGTACAAAGTGAATTATGCGCTGCGACAGATAAGCCAATAGACCCACAGACCTTTGAAATCTCATCGATAATGGTCACATATTCCTGATAGCCAAGACCCGTTCCGCCATATTCTTCAGGGACTAAGACCCCCATAAAACCTAATTTACCCATTTCTCGAAAGAGATCAACAGGAAAATGCTGAGATTCGTCCCATTCCATAAAATGAGGGCGAATGTGCTTTTCAGCAAAATCTTTCGCGCTCTGTCTTATCATATCCATTTGGTCACTCATTTGGTTGTCTTTATTGGAGAAAAATAGTCCAGGGAATTGCAAAGTTGCAAATTTTATTACCTAGAACCTAACAAAAACCCATTAATTTAGTTGTTAAGCTACCGATGGGCATTTATATACATATACCGTTTTGTAAGCAGGCTTGTCATTACTGCAATTTTCACTTTTCTACGGCTACCAAGTACCAAGAAGAGATGGTCAAGGCAATTACGAAGGAGTTGCAGATGCAGCAATCATACTTGCCCAATAAGCCTTTGGAGTCGATTTATTTTGGCGGAGGGACACCGTCTATCCTTTCGGAAAAATACCTAGAACAGATTTTTACAACCATTCATAAACTATTCAAAGTAAGCCCGAATGCGGAAATTACCTTGGAAGCGAATCCGGACGATCTACATAAGGATAAATTGCTTGCGCTAAAATCAATGGGTATCAATCGACTGAGTATCGGTGTCCAATCCTTTTTTGCGGACGATTTAGTTTTGATGAATCGGGCACATACCCCCAAAGAAGCGGTTAGGGCCTTAGAACTATCTTTTGAACAAGGTTTTGAAGAGATTAACTTAGACCTCATATATGGTATTACGACCGCTTCAAATGATAGCTGGATAAAGAATATGGAGAAAGCTTTTAACTTTCCCATCAACCACTTGTCTGCCTATGCCCTGACCGTAGAACCCAAAACCGCCCTGGCTCATTTTATAAAGAAAGGAAAATATCCACCTATTGATGAGCAAAAGGCCAGTGAACAATACAATATGTTGATGGAATTTGCGCAAGCGAAAGGATGGACTCATTATGAAATATCCAATTTTGCCCTTCCGGGAAAAGAAGCTCGGCATAATACCGCCTATTGGCAAGGAAAGGCTTACTTAGGAATTGGGCCTTCTGCTCATTCTTTTAATGGGCATAGTCGGCAATGGAATATCGCTAATAACCAAACTTACATGAAGGCCATCGAGCAAGATCGAGTTCCTTTTGAAGTAGAAATATTAAGCCCTACTGACCAATACAATGAGCTAGTGATGACGGCTCTTCGGACTAAATGGGGTTGTTCAGAAAAAGAAATTGCCAAATTAGGGGAAAGCTATGTCACCTTTTTCCGAAAGGAAATACAAGCTAGCCTAGAGGAGCAATTAGTTGTGCAAATCGGCGATATCTATACGCTTACGCAAAAAGGAATGCACTATGCCGACAGGATTGCCTCAGACGTCATGTTGGTCTTGAATGAATAACGAGCCCTATCCCGGGTTTGTCTCCGACCTTTTTGCAAAAAAACTATCCAAATTTTTGGGGTTTGTTTTTGTAACATATTGATTTTTAGTATTTTACATTATCGAAAGAATGACCTTTGCTAAACCTTCGTCAAAGTCGGACTTCTAATCAGTGAGTATGTCCTACTTTTGAATTATTGATCGAGCCAATAAGAAATATTGATGGTTTTCGGATTGGATTAATTAGTAGATAAAATAATAGTTTTAATTAACAAGAGTAGCTTTTGTGTCCGATTTTTTTGATGAAAGTGGCTTTTTCGTACTTTTACTGGATTCAGCTTCAAAGTTTAATATCAAATAGATTATATATTTAATGTAATGATTGGAGGGTGTAGTGTGGTGCTACACTCTTTTTTTTAAGAAAGCGGCAAAAAAAAACTTGAAGCTTTCTAATAATGTCCTATCTTGAACGCAAAATACCATATTATGAATGTTACGTCCATATTAAAGCGGTTATATCCAGATGATTATTTGAGCATACGAGCTCGCTTAGATAAGTACAATATAGTCATTGTGACAAATAAGACTATAGAATTATTAGAGTCACAATTTGAGCAGATGGAAACCATTGAGCCATTTGAATTAGATTTTTCCATCGGTAATATGGCCTCTTCTTATTTGACTCAGATGAATGCCATCGTCGCGAAGGTGAAGGACGTTGAAGAAAAAGAATTTCTAAGAGATAAGATTTATGGCATTTCTACTTACCTTATTCAGCAAGTTATTGAATTTAGTAATCGAGAAGTCCATGAAACCGTCCATATCATCAAGAATTCGTTGAAGACCGCATGTAAGATTAATAATTATGAATTTGATTTACTCAACCAGTATTTGCGGCTAGACTTAATGTACAAAATTTCGACCATCACCAAAAAGAAATTGCAACCACAGGTCATCACTTATTATGATTGGACTGGAGAGCCGCATCAGTTGGACGAAATCGCTAGAAATCTTAAAGCGGAAGGATCTATCGATTCCGTAAAGACCTTCAAACTTTTATTTGAAAAACATGATTTAGGCTTAAAAGTACCGATTAATAGTAAGTCCTTGCCATTTATCATGGTGTTGTTTGATGTGTTAAAACAAGAAGGGTTGATTTTGCCGAAAGGTAAGAAAGGTCATTATACTCCTTTGGTTCAATATGGAGTAAACCTAAGCGGTTCAGAATTATTCCTTAAAGAACCTAAGCACATCATTTATGCCATCAAAAATAACGAAAAGAAATACGAAAAGTATCTTCGCAAAGTGAGAAATTGGATGGACCAATTGAATGAGTAAATATGCGTTTTTTGTCTCCATGCGCTTCGTATTAAAAATAAAAAGAATACCTAAGTAATTACTAATCAGTATGACGTTAATTGTTTAAACTTTTGGGTAGGTTAGATTAAGTTTGTTACGTACCTTTATACATACAAACTAAACTATGAACATGAATTCGACCTTCTCCAAAGCCCTTGGACTTATTTATTTTGCCCTTTTTTCCCAGCTTGGATTTTCGCAGCCAGTCGCCACGAATCAATGTATCAGTCTGAATAAACCCATTTATTGTAGTAAACCTGCCGAGCAATTTACAGATTTGCAGGCGTTGGTGGATGGAAAAGATGAATCCTATTTTGATGTGACCGGTCCAGTCGAGATTGCCATCCAAGTTGATGCTGAAAATACGACCTCTAGTAGGTTGATTCTGCATTGGCGTGCCAAGTCTTGGCGCGATAGAAATGTCAATGAAAATTCATTTCAAAACTTACAGCTTTTTACTAGCCATAATTCTACCGATGGAATCAATGGGGATTGGGTTTTGGTCAAAAGCTTTCAGAATAAACGAAAAGATAATGTCCTTTTCTTTAATAATAATAAACCCAAATGGGTGAAGGTAAAAGAGCTTGCCTATCATCATCTTTCACTCGGTAGGCTCGATGTGTTTCAGACGGCTCCTCCTGGCAAGAAAAATGATTTTTGGTTGTTTTTTGGGGACAGCGAGACCAAAGGAAACATGAGTGCCGGAAATACCAACTATGAAGCCGAAACTTATTTTGGAGATAAAATCCACGAACTGAATCCAAACTATTATCCCATTATTATTAATGGGGGGAAAGGTGGAGAAATGGCGAGAGAAGCAGTGGATTCATTACCTGCTATCTTAGACGAATTACAGGAAGTTTCTTTTGTTGCTTTTTGTTACGGGTTAAATGATATTTTCCTATCTAGTCCCATATTAGTACCTTATGATGCGCCCGAAAATGATGCAGAAATGGCCATTTTTGAGGAAGGGTTCAAAGGCATTATTAATGTTTGTAAAGATAGAGGTATTCTTCCGATTCCCGGGCGAATTCCGTGGGTAAGTTTCCCTAATAGTTATTGTTTTTATAACGATCCGTCAGCGATTAACGGGGTAAAACCGATTAACCGAAATGTAGTTGATCCTGTCATCCTGTCGATGACTCCATACGCTTTTGACTTGCAAGCTAATCGCCCTTTGGCAGACTTTGAAACTTGGTATAGAGATCATCGCTGGCAGGATAAAGTCTTTCGATTTGACAAAGTACATCACGATAGATATGGGATCAATCAATTTAATCTTATCTGGGTAAACGCAGCTCAAAAAATTGTGTATGATAATCAAGATTCCGGGAACAATGGTTGCCCAGATTTGATAGATGGTTTTACGAAGTTAGGAGAATTTAATGGACATGGTTATTATCAATCCAATAATAGCATGACTTGGCTAGAGGGGCAGTCTTTGGCGGAAGCAAATGCTGGCTACTTGGCGAGTATCAGCAGTGCCGGTGAGAATAATTTTATTAAAAATTTGATTCAGGAAATCGTTTATATTGGCTTGAATGATATGAACAGCGAAGGTATTATGGAATGGGTGGATGGCTCAAATAATGGCTATGAAAATTTTAACGTTAACTGCTCTTGGTGTAGTAAAAATGGTTCAGAAGTCGATTTTGCAGTTATGCTGCCTTGGGACGGTACTTGGGCGTTTGAAAAAGAAACCGTCACTAGAAAAGTGATTATAGAGGTGAACTGTGGGGAGTCTCCATCTATGATAGACATGCAGTGTCCAGATAATTTAGCCGTGACGCTTGCGCAAAATGCAACCTCAATGGTGGTTAATTGGGCTGAGCCAATAGTGACTTCTACTTGTACAGGCTCAGTAAATACCTTGCAAGTGGTCGGTAGTCAAGCGGGTTCTCTATTTGGTGTAGGTAGCCATCCGATTACCTATCAAGCAACCAATAGTTGTAATCAAAGTGCCAATTGTAGTTTTGTCATTCAGGTCAATCCACCGGTAGGGAATGGCACCGATTGTGGGGAGATTGTTGGATTTTCCAAGCTAGGCGAATGGCAGGATAAAACCTATTATCTATCGAATACAGCGCAAACTTGGACAATGGCAAAATCAACCTGTACGACTAATGGAGGGGCATTAATGCAGGTTTCTTCTCAAGAGGAAAATGATTTCGTGGTAAACTTGATTGATGAAATGGTTTATATTGGCTTGAATGATGTTGCTCAAGAAGGCAATATGAAATGGGTCGATGGTAGTGCAGTTAGTTTTACCAATTATTCAAACTGCGATTGGTGCGGATTAAATAATCAAGAGAATGATTTTGGTGTCTTATTGCCTTGGAACGGTACTTGGGCATTTAACAATAGTGTGGTGACCAGAAAGTACCTGATGCAAAAAAACTGCAATGCTGGTGGCGGTGGTGGGACTAATAATTGTCCCCAGACCCTGAGCGGATATAGTAATCTAGGTAGCTTTAATAATCATAATTATTACTTATCGAATGTGGTTTCTAATTGGGAGGACGCTAATACTAGTGCAAATGCTGCTGGTTATTTGGTGACGATTAATACGCAAGCCGAAAATGATTTCCTTCAATCCAAAATTGGAAATGCGATGGTGCTGATAGGGTATTCCGACAAGGCTTTGGAAGGTCAAGGTGCTTGGGCGAATGGGGAGCCAGTTACACTAGATTTGAGTTTTGGAAATACACCGAATAAGGACTATGCCATCATGAATTTTTGGAAGGGTACCTGGAAAATGGAGAATGGAATCGTGGCGAAAAGGCATGTACTAGAAATGAACTGTGCGGCTCCATTACCGCCGAAAACCAACTTGCAGAATGAACAGTTTAGCTTATTAAGATTATTTCCAAATCCTGCCAATGAGGTCATTACGATCCAGTTTATTGCAAGAAGTAAGAAAGAAATAAAATTTTCAATTATAAATGCGCAAGGTCAAGAACAAATCCATACGGAGGAACTTATCGGTGAAGGCTTAAGTGAAAGGAAGTTTGACATTACACATTTGAAGAAAGGCATTTACTTCCTGAAAATATCAGGGCAAACGATTAATGAAGTTGTTCAGTTTTTTAAAGTAAACCCCTGATAGAGTTGCCTCTAATATCAACTTCGATCGAAGGAGGGGTATCTTGTAACGGTTTGACTAATACCGATACACTCGTTCCACTCGGCTAGAAACACTTGTGAAAATCTCATAAGGAATTGTATCGATTAGAGCAGCAAGGTCTTCTACAGGAAGTCCCTCTCCAAATATAATGACTTCGTCGCCGGCTTGGACGTAAGGAATATCTGTCACGTCAATCATGGTGATATCCATGGAAACAACGCCAACGGTTTTTGCCTTTTTGCCTTTAATTAAAAAGGAATAGTTTCCATTTCCCAACTGGCGTTTTAGCCCATCTCCATATCCGATATTAACACTTGCGATCAAAGAAGGCTTGGATATTTTTCCTTTTTTATGATAGCCTATGGTTTCTGGTGGGGCAACCATTCGAACTTGTAAAACCCTGGCAATCAGTGTGCTAGTATGAATTAGAGGCGCATCTTTAACGCCAGTCCCAAACAGGCCGATGCCCAAACGAACCATGTCAAAATGATATTGAGGAAAACGCAAGATGCCGTTACTATTTAAAATATGTTGCTTTGTTTGAATGCCTAATGCCGCATACAATTGCTGAAAAACGGCGGCTTGTTGCATCGTAAAAAAATCGTGTTCCATACGTTCAGAAGAAGCCAAATGTGTGAAAACAGACTGCACCTTTAATTGGTTGTTTTCCGCAAGGATTTTTTGAACCAAAGGAATGTCAAAAGATTCCATACCACTTCGATGCATGCCTGTATCGAATTTTAGGTGTATTTTGATAGCCGATCCACTAGTGGCAATTTTGGTTAATTGTTGAATACTATATACCTCAGCTTCTAAATGATAAGTAGTTAAGTCATCATATCGATCGTCATCTGGGAGCAATATCATGATAGGGGTCAATATGCCCGCTTTGCGCAAAGTAATGCCCTCTTCGGTACGAGCGACAGCCAAGTAAGCAATTTGTTCTTTTTCTAAAGTTCTAGCAATTTCAATACTCCCTGCTCCATATCCATTGGCCTTGATCATCGCCATTATTTTCGTTTCTGGACGAAGATTGGAACGAAAATACTGCAAGTTATGTGTTAGGGCTTTAAGGTTAACACGAAGTGTCGGTCGGTTCATGAATGTTTAATTTTAACCTCCATATAATCTTCCATCGGTGGACAAGTACAAACCAAATTACGGTCACCTCCAGCTTGATCTATTCTTCTTACGCTTACCCAAAACTTATGTTCTGCTCTCAACCAAGGTAATGGAAAAACAGCTTTTTCTCGTGAATACGGCATTGCCCATTTGTCTGTAAGGGCAAGTTGCTGTGTATGGGGTGCATTGTGTAAAACATTATTTACCGAATCGGCATCTCCTGCGGCTATTTCGTCAATTTCTTTTTTAATATTTAACAACGCTTCACAAAAACGATCTAATTCTTCTTTACTTTCGCTCTCTGTTGGTTCTATCATAACCGTGCCTGCCACTGGAAATGAAAGAGTAGGCGCATGAAAGCCATAATCCATCAATCGCTTAGCTACATCTTCTGCACTAACAATCGTTTTCATCGGGCGTAAATCAAGAATTAGTTCATGTGCCACTCGATTTTTGGCGCCTGAATATAAAATAGGATAGGCCTTTTCTAGTTTTGATTTGATATAATTCGCATTAAGGATTGCATAATCCGTCACCAATTTCAATCCTTCAACACCTAGCATCCGGATGTATGCATGAGAGACCACCAACACACCCGCACTGCCAAAAGGCGCAGCCGAAACAGCATGAATGGCTTTTTTTCCTCCAGTCTTAATCATGGAGTGTCCAGGTAAGTATGGTGCCAATTTCTTATTGACACAGATGGGTCCAACTCCAGGTCCTCCGCCTCCGTGTGGGATGGCAAAAGTTTTATGTAAATTCAAATGACAAACATCCGCTCCAATCGCTCCTGGATTTGTGTAGCCTACTTGTGCATTCATATTGGCGCCATCAAAATAAACCAATCCACCATTTTTATGAACAATATTAATCATTTTTTTGATGCCTGTCTCAAAGACGCCATGAGTAGAAGGATACGTAATCATTAGCCCTGCTAATATTTTTTTATTTGCTTGGGCATGCTTACGCAAATCTGAAATATCGACATTGCCTTCTTCGTCACATTGAATGACAATCACTTTCATTCCGGCCATGATCGCACTGGCAGGATTCGTCCCATGTGCAGAGGAAGGGATGAGCATTACCTTTCTTTGATCGTCATTATTGTCATGATGATAAGCACGGATAGTCATCAATCCAGTGAATTCTCCTTGAGCACCAGAATTGGGTTGGAAAGAGCAAGCGTCCAGTCCCGTTATCTCACAAAGATAAGCCCCCAACTCCTCTATTAATTGATGATAGCCTTTGGTTTGATACGCGGGCGCGAATGGATGAATATTAGCAAATTCTGCCCAAGTAACGGGCAGCATTTCTGTGGCAGCATTGAGTTTCATGGTGCAAGAACCCAAAGAAACCATTGAGTGGGTTAGCGATAAGTCCTTGTTTTCTAGGGATTTAAGATAACGCATCATTCTAGTCTCTGTACGATGTTTGTGGAATGTTTCATGCGTCAAGTAAGTAGAAGTACGAAGGAGGCCTTTTGGAAAGGCATTCCCTTTTCGAGCTTTTTTGAGGAGTGATTGTTTTCTTTTCGCTTTCGCAAAAATGGTTAGAATATCTTGTAGGTCTGCTTCTAAAACGGTTTCGTCTAAACTAATTTGAACGGTCTTAGAAGTAAAATGAAAATTAATCAATTTTGCTTTCGCAAATTTCTTAATATTACTTTTAGTTTTAACATCAATTTCAATACTTAGTGTGTCAAAAAAGTGCGTATTTTTTTGAATATAACCAATATTTTTTAATCCTTGATTTAAGCTACGAGTCATTTGGTGAATACGATCCGCAATGGCATGCAATCCAGATGCACCGTGATAGACTGCGTACATACCTGCCATCGAAGCCAATAATGCTTGAGCCGTACAAATATTAGAAGTGGCTTTTTCTCTACGGATATGTTGCTCTCTAGTTTGTAGAGCCATTCTCAAAGCTGGCTGCCCATCGACATCTTTGGATACACCAATAATACGACCCGGTAGGAGTCTTTTGAATTTTTCTGTTGTCGCAAAATAGCCTGCATGAGGCCCTCCAAAGCCAAAGGGTATTCCGAAGCGTTGGGTCGTGCCGACTACGGCATCTGCTCCCCATTCTCCAGGAGGTTTTAATAAGGTAAGAGACAATAAATCGGCAGCAACTGTGACATAAATACCTTTGTCTTTTGCTATTTGCGCAAGCGTCGAAGAATCCTGAACAATACCTGACTTGCCCGGATATTGTAGAAGGATACAAAAGACCTTGCCCGTAAGCTTCATGTCTTTTTCCGCAAGGACTTTAATTTCAATACCTCTGGGCAAAGCCCGAGATTTTAAAACATCTATAGTCTGAGATAAGACTTCATTTGAAACCAAAAACAGATTTGCGATATCGTCCCCTTTGGCACGTTTGTTTTTAGCATGATAAAACATATTCATTGCTTCTGCAGCAGCGGTTGATTCATCCAATAAGGAGGCATTGGCAATCGGTAATCCCGTCAAGTCACAGACCATCGTCTGGAAATTTAATAAAGCCTCCAAACGACCTTGAGAAATTTCAGCTTGGTAAGGGGTATACGGCGTGTACCAGCCTGGATTTTCTAAAATATTCCGCAAGATGACACTTGGGGTGTTTGTGCCAAAATACCCTTGTCCAATATAAGTTCGAGCAACAATGTTCTTATTTGCGACCGCTCTTATCGCCTTTAAATATTCATATTCGGAGAGCGGTGTAGGTAGTTTTAATTCTTTTTTTATTCGGATATTATCAGGAATGGTCTGATGGATTAAGTCCTCAAGTGATTGAGCGCCAACAGCTTGGAGCATGCTCACTTGGTCTGGCGTGTTCAAGTCCATGTGTCTTCCCATAAAGCGGTCAGTAATAGGAAATTTTGACATAGTTTTATTTGGTTGAATTGAACGGTAAATTTATCGTTATTTATTGAGTATTGCTAAGTTTTTGCAAAATAATTAAGAGCGCTTTTGCCTGATCTCGTTTCTGTCCGCCTGAAGCTAGTTTTATCCAAATTTCGGCTTGAATTTTTCGCTTAAAAATGATACTTTTGTAACAGGAAAAAGAGCAGTAATGCAGCAGGATTAGGTGTTTTGACGGCGATTGCCTCTTCGCTATGTTGTATCACCCCTATATTGGCGATGATATCAGGCTCAACAGGTGCCGTAGCTTCTTTGAGTTGGATGGAGCCTTTTCGTCCTTATCTGATTGTTTTGACGGTGCTGGTATTGGGTTTTGCTTGGTATCAGAAGCTGAAACCCAAAAAGAGCATCGATTGTGATTGTGCGACGGATAAGCCTTCGTTTTTTCAATCCAAAAAATTTTTAGCGTTGACTACCGTCTTTGCGATTGGGATGACTTTTTTTCCATATCTTTCTTCCGTATTTTATGCTGATTCAAGTGAAAAAGGCATTGGGGTAGAACAAAAAAATATCAAAACGGTTAATTTTGATGTTGAAGGCATGACCTGTGCAGCCTGCGAAAAGCACATTACCCACGCTGTGAATAAATTAAATGGCATTGTTACGTCTGCTGAAGAAGAAAAGGTGGAGATTCAATTTGATAAATCCAAAGTCGATAAAGTGGATTTAATTACGGCCATCAATAACACGGGTTACACCATTAAAAAGTAAATAAAATGAGTATTGAGTTAATTTCTATCATCGTCTGCCCCAAATGTAATCACGATAAAGCAGAAGAAATGCCCACAGATGCCTGTGCATTCTTCTACGAATGTGAAAACTGTAAAACCATTCTTAAACCCAAAAAAGGGGATTGTTGTGTCTATTGCTCCTACGGATCAGCGCCTTGCCCGCCCATTCAAGAAAGCCAAGCATGTGGAGATTCTAATTGTTGTTGTTAATCGCCACTAATCACCCTTTGATTTATAGTCAATCATTGTGCAATATGACCTATCTTTGCTGCAATGAAGAAAATTCTACAATATTTTCCTAATTTGACGAAGGAGCAAAAGGACCAGTTTATGGTGTTTATGCCTTTATTTACAGGCTGGAATAACCAAATTAACATGGTTTCCCGAAAGGATATAGATAATTTAGAAGTTCGGCATGTATTACACTCATTGTCAATAGCCAAGTTTATGGCGTTTAATCCAGGCGCTACGGTGATGGATTTAGGGACAGGCGGCGGCTTTCCTGGTATTCCGTTAGCCATCTTATTTCCAGAAACAAAATTTGTGTTGATAGATGGGCGGGGAAAAAAAATAATGGTCGTTCAAAAGATAATTGATGAGATGGGGCTGAAGAATGTTCAGGCTATCCATGGTCGTGCAGAAGAAACAAAGCTGAAATGCGACTTTGTGGTGACTAGAGCAGTCGCTAGTATGGATAAGATTTTCAACTGGACACGAAGACATTTAAAGAAAAAGCACACGCATATATATCCAAATGGTATTATAGCCTTGAAAGGTGGTAATATTGGAGCTGAAATGAAAGAAGTCCCTGGTAAACCTTATTGGGAAATGGTCGCTATCACGGATTACTTTAAGGAGCATGAGTTTAGTGAGAAGAAAATCGTATATTTGCAGAAGTAATGAAAGGAACTAAAAAAGAATTTTCGAAAGAGGCATTTAAATCTATGCGCCAAACGGGTGCTGTCACGGCTACGTCTAAGTATTCAGTTAAGAAAATGATTTCGGCGATTGAGTTTTCAAATGATATAGTGATAGTCGAATTAGGCGTGGGTAATGGTGTCGTGACGAAGCAGCTTTTAGCAAATTTAGGACTTAATTCAAGAGTTATAGCCCTAGAAATAAATGAAACGTTGTTTGATTTAGCTAGTTCAGCTTTACCGGACGATGACCGAATTACTATGCATCAGCATTCTGCTTTTGATATTGATAATTTGTTAGATGACCTAGGCATTGGGCAAGTTGATTATTTTGTTTCGACATTGCCGCTCACCATGTTCAATAAGGAAGATAATATTAAGTTGATGACTAAGATTTGTCATTATCTGAAGCCTTCCGGCAAATACATCCAAATCCAATATAGCCCACTTAAATACCCAATGATTAAACGCTACTTCTCTAAAGTAAAGGTCGGTTTTGTAGCCGCCAACATGCCTCCTGCTTTGGTTTATTTTTGTACGGTGTAGTAGGCACTTCCCAACTTTAGTTGGAAGAATACCCATTGCTTGGGTTCCCTAACATTAGTTGCAGGTGCGAGTCAGATAAATCCGGTGCTTTCAAGGACAAAGTGCCCTTTTTTTGGGGCAAGTAGTACATGAACAACTGGTGTGCTTCACTTTTTGAGTAAATAGTCAGCGACGGCTTTACGAATGTCTGTTAGTGGCGAGTCTTTTTTATGATCAAAAATGGTGATGGCAGGGTTTTTAGGATTTAGAAAATCTAGCCCAGACTCACGACCTTGAAATAAAAAATCACTACTAACAATCATGTATTTTTTTTGATCTTGCAAAGGTTCACCCGCGATATACCATGCTTTTTCTTTTGATTTGTAGACAATTTGCGCAAGCTGAAAGAAACCGCCTTTTCCTCGATTCTCTTTTCCGATTTCTAATGCGCGACGTAAAGTGCCTCCTTCAATTTCAATATCGAAAATAACTCCTCCATAGGGTAGGGTGCGCATGATGTCTGAGCCCGTTATGTCTCCTTCCCAATAGTCATCTAGTCGGACACTCCCGGCATTAAAGAAAGCCGCAACTGCTTTCTTCTCTGATGCGGCAAGCATGGCACTGGCAATTAATTCGCCCAGCCCAGTGGCATGATCTCGTATGGCTACTTCTCGACCATCTAGTGGACGCTTCAATGAGATTAATACTTTAGTGGGATCGATACCTGCTGCGATGACAGCCTTACGTCCTATTGCCTGCCACTTCTCTACTACTTGCTGGGTTTGAGGATCAAAAGCAATCGTCGTGTCCACCGCTTTGAGGGTTGAGATGACTTGTTTTTGTTTGCTTTTGGTATCAATGTGTATTCGATGAATATAGACTGTTCTAGCATTGGCATCTGCTTTTGTAACATTGGCGTTGTTGGTTTTTTTTAACATGTTGTAATGATCATGTCCGCCGATGATTAAATCTATTTGGGGAAAAGCATTGGCTATCTTTATGTCCTCTTTCCAGTCTAAGTGGGTCAAGCCAATAATGACATCACAGTCAGTCATCTTGGCTAGAACTTGTTCTGTTTTTTGAATGGGATCCGTAATAGTAGCATATTTTTTTACATCAAATGGAATGGTGACGGCGACGATGCCGACACTTATTTTTGTGCCATCGGCATCCACCAAGTCTTGTATGACATACTCGGGGATGAATTCTTTTTTGCCGTTTTTTTTACGAAGAAAAGCTTGTTGGCTGCCATCAGATATGTTTTCTTGGGCATTTCCGACGACCCACCCAAAAGTAGATTCATTAATTCTTTCTTGTAATTCGTTTCTTTTTAAATCAAATTCATGATTGCCAGGGACAACCCAGTCAATCCCAATTTGATTCATGACATCTACCATTTGTGCACCTTTTATTTTCTTCCCATTGTGTTTTAAATTACCAATCAGAGAGGGATTCAAAAAATCTCCAGCATGTAAGGTGAGCGTGTTTGGATTTTCTTTAAGCAGTTGTTTTCGGATGGTGGCTACTCTAGCTAATCCTCCGACAGTACCTCCACCAAGAGCACCTATTTCATACACATCATTCATGGCTAAGAGGGTCAGGTCGAATTGATGGTCGTCTGATGAACCACTTTTTTGGAGTGGAGAGCAGCCAATAATAAAGAATAGGATGGCTAGAAAAAATGATGAATGTTTCATTTTATTTGGTTTTAAAAGGTTATCAAATAGAGACCAGTTTGGCTAGTCTCTGCTAGGACTTTAGTAATCTTACATGCTTCTACGATACTCTCCACCAACACTAAACATAGCATTTGTGATCTGTCCCAATGAGCAATATTTGGTCGTTAGCATTAATTCTTCAAAGATATTTCCTCCTTTTACGGCAAGTTCTTGCAGTTTGAGCAAGGCTTCTGGCGCAAGATGACTAAACGTTTTGTGTAGATTGTTTAGGGAGTCAATCTGCATTTTCTTTTCCGATTCTTCGGCACGAATGACTTCAGAAGGGATGATGGTGGGCGATCCTTCTTTCGACAAAAAAGTATTGACACCCATTATGGGTAATTCACCCGTACTTTTTAACGTTTCGTAGTAAAGACTTTCTTCTTGGATTTTGCTTCTTTGGTACATGGTTTCCATGGCACCGAGAACTCCTCCTCTGTCGGTGATTCGATCAAATTCTGTAAGCACCGCTTCTTCCACTAATTCCGTTAATTCGTCTATGATGAATGAGCCTTGATTTGGGTTTTCATTCTTCGCAAGACCCGATTCATGGTTGATGATTAATTGGATGGCCATGGCACGACGGACACTTTCCTCGGTTGGGGTTGTGATGGCTTCGTCATAGGCATTGGTGTGCAAGGAGTTACAATTATCATAAATGGCATACAAGGCCTGCAAGGTGGTTCTAATATCATTAAAAGAAATCTCTTGCGCATGGAGTGACCGTCCAGAGGTCTGAATATGGTATTTTAATTTTTGTGACCTTTCATTGGCTTCATATTTTAATTTCATGGCTTTCGCCCAAATACGCCTCGCTACTTTTCCGATGACAACATATTCGGGATCGAGCCCATTAGAAAAGAAGAAAGATAAATTGGGGGCAAAACTATCAATGTCCATGCCACGTGATAGGTAATATTCTACATAAGTAAATCCATTTGCCAACGTGAAGGCTAACTGAGTAATGGGATTGGCGCCAGCTTCCGCAATGTGATACCCAGAAATAGAAACGGAATAAAAATTACGAATACCATTGTCATTAAAATACTGCTGCATGTCTCCCATCAGTCGCAAGGAATATTC
>CAYRVZ010000024.1:0-109 GCA_964427815.1 uncultured Saprospiraceae bacterium
ACGAAGGAGATTCATGAACACAATCAAGATATAAAATCGACGTGAATAAAACGAACCTGTTGGGCAGTCTTTGTAGGAAGGGGTAATCTTAACATTGATATCATCCGTT
>CAYRVZ010000024.1:209-19538 GCA_964427815.1 uncultured Saprospiraceae bacterium
TTAATGTTTGATTGCAGAGTGGAGTCATTCAAATGTCCGACCCAATTAAGTATATGGCTCAAACCCTCCTGTCATCGTTATGTTTATTCTACCTGTTGGGCAGTCTTTGTAGGAAGGGGTAATCTTAACATTGATATCATCCGTTTGCGCAAAAATTATACTGTTCGCAAAAAAGATAAAAACCATTAGTGTAATAACCGCTATTTTATTCATCTCAAGTTTTAATTTTGTTCAGAATGTGTAAATAAAATCCATTCAAATTCATACCGCTTAAACCACCCTATAATGAATGTCAACACCGCTCGAATCGCAGTTGTAGGTCTAGCGTCAAAGCTTCTTGGGCTTCCATACTGACATAAATACGGAGCATCCCTATCAGCCTTCATGGTATCTATTTTAATTTTTTTCAGTCTTCTCATTCTTCTGTTCCAAGAATTTTTTATATATCAAAACCCGTACTTTATATTTTTGGTTTTATTTTTCATTGTTAATGTTTTTTATTCTTCTCAATATAATCTTCACATCGTTTTATCCAAGCTCTTCTTCGTTGCTCTTTTTCTTTGCCGTCAACTATCAATTCATAAATTCCTAAATATTTTTCTTCATTATTAGGATTATATCGCTTATATCTATATTGAACCTTATCATCTCCGATAATTTTAAATGTAGAGTCAATTGGATAATTTGTACCTATGGGGACAAATGACAACCTATCAGGATTTCCAGCTATAAATCCACTCTGTAATTGATCGATCCATTTACTATTTAATTTTTTACTTCTGATATATTGATAGCCTAACCTAGATTTTACTACATATGAAACCTCTATTTTGGAATAAATTTTATAATCAAGGAATTCTACTGTATAAGCAAATCCAGATATGGTATCTGGAATTTGACCATTTTTGGAATTACTTAAGACTACCCTCTGAAAACCATCATTACCAGGAATCAGCAATAATTCAGTTTGTGCTTGTATATTATTTGATACTAACATGAGTAATATTATCTTTATATATTTCATTTGTGGTTCATTTAATAGGTTAAGGATTAATGTTTGATTGCAGAGTGGAGTCATTCAAATGTCCGACCCAATTAAGTATATAGTTCATACCAGAATCAGCCTCAAAAAAAACGAGGGTTCCAAAGTAAGAAAGAGCTTGAGTTTCCCAATTGTTTTTAGAATTAGCAATTGGGCTTCCATATGATGGATCGTAGTACTTTCCATTGTATGAAGTGTCCCCAATCTTTTGAACAACTTTTAGACAAAGTTAAATAAAATTTGGATACTTTGTGTAGTCGGGCAATCCATATTTTTTCCCCTGAACCTGTTTTTTGAAAACGCTTAGCATCATTTATCGCGAAGCCCCCGTAGGGAATAGGGCTTTGTGAAAAATGATGCGAGATTGTCTTTAGGCTCTTTCGCTCAAAAACAAATCCACAGATGTATCAAAATTGTCAGAAATGGACAAAAAAATTTTTTAACCTGAAGTAGATGAATACTCAATCCTAGTGATACTAGGAGCGCAAGGTTTTTTTGATAAACAAGTAAAACGAAAAAAGACATACCTTATTCGGTATATGTCTTTTTTACTTTGGTATTAAGTCGCGATAGTATTTTACGAAAGTAGTTCCACCATCTTAGCGCCTATATCCGCAGGAGACTTGACTACGTGCACGCCACATTCCGCAAGGATTTCCATCTTAGCAGCAGCGGTGTCATCTTTACCGCCTACGATTGCTCCTGCGTGTCCCATTGTTCTTCCTTCAGGAGCGGTTTGTCCAGCGATAAAACCAACGACTGGCTTGGTACCGTGATCTCGTACATAGCGAGCTGCCTCGGCCTCCATACCCCCTCCGATTTCACCAATCATGATGATGCCATCCGTTTCAGGGTCATTCATCAGCGCCTCAACGGCCATTTTTGTTGTAAAACCGAGGACAGGATCACCTCCTATTCCAATACAAGTAGATTGTCCCATGCCCGCTTTCGTTACTTGATCAACAGCTTCGTAAGTCAAAGTACCCGATCTAGATACAATCCCTACTCTACCCTTTCTATGAATGAAACCTGGCATGATGCCCACTTTAGCTTCCCCTGGAGTCATCAATCCTGGACAGTTTGGGCCAATTAAAGTAACCTCAAAGTCCTTGATAAATTCTTTGGTAATCACCATATCTTGAACAGGGATACCTTCAGAAATACAAACGATGACCTTAATACCAGCTGCCGCTGCTTCCATAATGGCTTCAGCCGCAAATCTAGGTGGGACAAAGATGATACTTACGTTCGCTCCAGTTTTGGTAATGGCTTCACTTACAGTATTAAAAACAGGTCTGTCTAGGTGCGTTTGTCCGCCTTTTCCAGGAGTTACGCCACCGACGACTTGTGTTCCATATTCGATCATTTGACCCGCATGGAATGTTCCTTCTTTCCCGGTAAACCCTTGGACAATTACTTTGGAATCTGTATTTACTAAAACTGACATGTGTTTATTTTTGGTTTGGTGAACTAGGTTCAATATTCTTCAATGACAAAAACTTCTTCTTTTGCCTTTTTAACAAAGTAATTTTCTCTAGCGTATTTTTCTTGATTTTTGTCAAAATCAATTCTTCTTTCTTTTGTTTCTTGAATCTTTTCATTATAAAAAGACTTATCGGTTTCTAACTGTTGAACTGCATTGTGTAAGGTTAGTTGTGTCATGATATTGTGTTTATCCACAAAGATCATAATAAAAACAAAAACTGCAATGACCAAAAAGTACCTATTCCGAATGGGAGCAGGTAATTTTTTCAGCAATGATTCTAATGGATTTAAAAATTTCATGACACTTAATTTAAAAGATTTGCTTGCCCAAATACTGCGCAGCGTCTCCTAATTCATCCTCTATTCTTAATAATTGATTGTACTTGGCTATTCTGTCAGAACGTGATGCTGAACCCGTCTTGATTTGCCCTGTATTTAATCCAACTGCCAAATCCGCAATAAAGGTATCTTCTGTTTCTCCTGAACGATGACTCATTACACTCGTGTAGTTGTGCCTTTTGGCCAAATTCACCGCATCAAACGTTTCCGAAAGGGTACCGATCTGATTTACTTTAATTAAGATTGAATTTGCGATACCATCATCAATTCCTTTTTGCAAACGCTTCGTATTCGTCACAAATAAATCGTCTCCTACCAGTTGGATTTTATCTCCTAATTTTTCGGTCATCGTCTTCCATCCTTTCCAATCATCTTCTGCCAGACCGTCTTCAATCGAACAAATCGGATATTTTTTCACCCAATTTGCCCAATATGCTACCATTTCATCTGGAGATAATTTCTTCCCTGATGATTTATGTAAATGATAGACTCCTTCTTTTTCAAGAAAATATTCAGACGACGCTGGATCTAATGCAATCATTACGTCCTCTCCAGGCTTATAGCCTGCTTTTTCTATGGCCGTTAAGATCGTTTCAATAGCTTCTTCATTGGATTTGATTTCGGGGGCAAAGCCACCTTCATCTCCTACATTCGTAGAATATCCCTTATCTTTTAAGACTTTTTTCAAAACATGGAATATTTCTGTACCCATTCTCAATCCATGAGAAAAAGAATCCGCACCCACTGGCATCACCATAAATTCTTGGAAGTCAATACTATTATCAGCATGAGATCCCCCATTGATTATATTCATCATCGGAACGGGTAATGTTCTTGCATTGGCCCCTCCCAAATATCTAAATAAGGATTGTCCCGTTGTCACCGCAGCAGCTCTTGCCACTGCTAACGAAACGCCCAAAATAGCATTAGCGCCTAATTTAGATTTATTGGGTGTGCCATCAATTTCAATCATAAACTGGTCAAGCTCCCATTGGTCAGTTACATCCATCCCAACTAGCTCATTAACTAGAATACTATTGACGCTATCACAAGCCATCAACACGCCTTTTCCACCATACCGATTCTTATCTCCATCCCGCATTTCGTTGGCTTCGTGGATTCCTGTTGAAGCTCCCGAAGGAACGGCCGCCCGACCAACTATACCATTCTCGGTCAGTACTTCGACTTCTACGGTTGGATTTCCCCGAGAATCAAGAATTTCTCTTGCGAATAAATCAAGAATATAGCTCATGGATATTGTTTAATTAAACGGGTTAAAGTTGATGGCAAATATACAGCTATTCACCAATAAAACCACTTCAATTCAGAATTCTTTTATAGAAAAACGAATAGCTAGGTACTGAAGCATTTAAACTAAAAAAAAGCCTCACACCAGAAGGTGTGAGGCTTTTGCGCTCTAATAAAGGATTATTTTCCTCCATCTAATTCATCTTGCCAAGTTTTCAGCTCATCCCATTGCCCATTAGCAGCCATTTCTGCTTGCTTTGGCCAAGTACCAGGATTATGAGTAGCAAAGCTGCTACCGGCCGCTTCTAACCAAGACTTAATGGTTTCAGCAGGTGTTTCTGAAAGTTGTTTGAAAGTGGTTACTCCTTCTGCATTGATGATTTCCTCAATTTTGGGTCCAATACCCTCAATTTTCTTTAAATCATCTGCCGCAGGCGCTGCGTCTTCCACTACCTGCTCAGCAACAGCGGTGGCCGCTACGGTTTCCACTACATCCGCTTTTTTCTTACCCCGCCGAGTCCGTTTACGCTTCGGCTTAGTTTCTTTAGCCGCAAGCATCACTTCATTGAAGTCAACAAATTCTATCATGGCCATTTCGGCAGCATCACCAAGTCTAAAGCCCATACGGATGATTCTCAAATACCCACCAGGTCTATCCGCAATTTTTGTAGCAATGGGTCCAAAAAGTTCCTTCATTGCCTCATTATCTTGCATATATGAGAACACGACTCTACGAGAGTGAGTAGTATTCGTCTTGGCCTTTGTTAAAATAGGCTCCAAATGTCTTCTTAATGCTTTCGCTTTAGGAAGTGTTGTCTTAATACGTTTGTGTGTAATTAGGGCAATAGACAAGTTACGCAACAGTGCTTTTCTGTGTCCTTTTTTTCTTCCTAATTTGTTAAACTTGTGACCGTGTCTCATTATAGATGATTATCTTCGTAGCACTGGAGTATAACTCAACAGTCACTACTATTAAAAATAGGTTTAGCTGTCTTCCAGCTTATATTTTGAAAGATCCATACCAAAGGTTAAACCTTTTTCCGTAAGGAGCTCTTCAATCTCAACAAGAGATTTCTTACCAAAGTTTCTAAACTTCAATAATTTGTGTGTTTCGTATTGCACTAGGTTTGCCAAAATATCAATCTTAGCCCCCTTTAGGCAGTTGTATGCTCTAACAGACAAGTCTAAATCCTCCAAAGAAGTCTTCAACAACTTTCTCATGTGTAAGATATGCTCATCAACAATATTCTCTTCTTTGGTGGAATCATCCTCAAAAGTCATGTGCTCATCAGTAATAAGCATCAAGTGCTGCACCATGATACGAGCCGCTTCTTTGATTGCTTTTTCAGGATGAATGGTACCATCCGTTTTGATTTCGATAATCAACTTCTCAAAATCTGTTCTTTGTCCTACACGAGTACTTTCTACTCTGTAAGCCACTTTTTTTACAGGTGTATAAGTTGCATCAACAGGAATCAAACCGATCGCAGCATCTTTCGGTAAATTTTCGTCCGCAAGGACATAACCCCGTCCTTTGGTTACAGACAATTCTATTTCTAAACTTACGAAAGGTTCCATTCTACAGATAACTAAATCTGGATTGGTCACTTCAAAAGCATTGGTAAAGGTAGCGATATCCCCTGCGGTAAATACCTCTTTACCAGAAATCGTAAGATATACTTTTTCTTCCGTAGAATCATCGTCAGGATCTTGAGGCTTCAAGCGTACCTGCTTCAGATTCAATATAATATCTACCACATCCTCTACAACTCCTTTGATAGTGGAAAATTCATGCTGCACACCACCGATTCTCACAGCAGAGATAGCAAATCCAGGTAAAGATGATAATAAAATTCTTCTTAAAGAATTACCAATAGTCTGTCCATAACCAGGTTCAAGTGGCTTGAATTCAAAAGAGCCTTCAAAGTCATTAGCTTTTTGCAGAAGGATTTTTTCAGGCTTAGTAAAAGGTATAGTTGCCATAGTAGGGTGTTTTCTAGATGATGATAAAAGAGGAGAAAGGTATTACTTAGAATACAATTCAACAATCAACTGCTCATTGATGTTTTCTGGAATTTCCGTTCTTTGCGGAAAAGCTAGGAAAACACCTTGATAAGCGTCTGGATTCCACTCTAACCAAGGGAATTTCTTTACGTCAGAGTTGTTCTCGATAGAAGTATAGATAACTTCATTTCCTCTGGACTTTGATCTTACGGCAATCACATCACCTGGACGTAGTGCATAAGAAGGTATGTTGGTTAGAATACCGTTTACAGTAATGTGCTTATGTGTCACTAATTGTCTAGCGGCATTTCTAGTAGGCGCAATACCCAAACGGAAAACCGTATTGTCTAGGCGTCCTTCTAAAAATTGAAGTAACACTTCGCCTGTTACACCTTGTTTTCTAGAAGCCTTTTTGAAAAGGTTTCTGAATTGGCGCTCCAATAAGCCATAAGTAAACTTAGCCTTTTGCTTCTCAAGAAGCTGAAGTCCATAGTCAGACTTTTGACGACGGCGAGCTTGTCCGTGCTGTCCTGGTGGATATTTTTTCTTATCAAAATTCTTGTCGTAGCCAAAAATAGCTTCACCCAAGGCTCTTGCTTTCTTTGTTGTAGGTCCTGTATATCTTGCCATAGTAATTAAGGTCTTTCTTGTTTTAGATTAAACACGTCTTCTTTTAGGAGGACGACATCCATTATGGGGCATGGGTGTCACATCGATGATTTTGGTAATTTTTATTCCTAAGGAATCAATAGCTCTGATAGCTGATTCCCTTCCTGAGCCAGGTCCTTTTACATAGACCATTGCCGTTCTCATGCCTGCATCAAAAGCGACTTTTCCGCAATCACTAGCAGCCATTTGGGCGGCATAAGGTGTGTTCTTTTTAGAACCTCTAAACCCTCCTTTACCCGCTGAAGACCAGCTAATCACTTTACCTGCCTTGTTGGTGATGGTCACAATGATATTGTTAAAACTCGCTTTGATATAAACCAAACCTTCTGGTTCGACTCTAAGCTTTTTCTTAGTTGACTTTTTTCCCTTTGCCATTTGATTTCCTATTTAGGATTACTTAGTTACTTTCTTTTTGTTTGCTACTGTTTTCTTACGACCTTTTCTAGTTCTAGCATTAGTCTTGGTACGTTGACCTCTAAGAGGCAAGCCCTTTCTATGACGCATGCCTCTATAAGAAACGATGTCCATCAAACGTTTTATGTTTGATGATACTTCTGAGCGCAATTCTCCTTCTACTGTATGCTTATCCGAAATAATTTTGGATATGGCCAAAACATTTTCGTCGGTCCACTCTTGGATTTTCACATCGTGAGGAATGTTAGCTTCATCTAATATTGCTTTAGCGCCTGAGCGTCCAATGCCAAATACATAGGTAAGCCCTATTGCCCCTTTTTTATTTTTGGGTAAATCTACCCCTGCAATTCTAGCCATAATTCTTAACCTTGACGTTGTTTAAATCTTGGATTCTTTTTGTCTATCACATAGATACGCCCTTTACGACGTACTATCTTGCTCGTACTTGAGCGTTTTTTAACGGAAGCTCTCACTTTCATAATTCTTTTATTTGTAACGATAAGTAATGCGTCCCCTTGTCAAATCGTAAGGAGACATTTCAACAGCAACTTTATCCCCAGGCAAAATACGAATGTAGTGCATTCTCATTTTACCTGAAATTGTAGCCACTATGAGATGGTCATTTTCGAGTCTTACACGGAACATTGCGTTAGACAATGCCTCTTCAATTGTTCCGTCTTGTTTTATTAAGTTCTTTTTCGCCATATCTATATTTCGGAGTGCAAAGATACAAAAAATAATTTAAACTTGCTTAAGTTCAGGATTAGTTTTTATAATTTCTTCCACAAAACTGTGATCCGAAAGTATCTCAGCCTTGTTTTTTCGTACTACCACGGTGTGTTCGTAGTGCGCAGAAGGTTTTTTATCCTTTGTTCGGATGGTCCATCCATCCTCTTCTTGAACAATATTTTTTGTTTTTAGGTTAACCATTGGCTCAATAGCAATGACTAAATTTTCTTTCATCAGGATACCCCTTCCGCGTTTGCCATAATTAGGTACTTCAGGATCTTCATGCAGTGATTTACCTATGCCATGCCCAACTAATTCCCTTACGACACCATATCCTTTTTCCTTTTCAGAAAATTGTTGGATGGCATATCCAATATCACCAATCCGATTTCCTTTTACCGCTTGCGCAATGCCTCTGTAAAGCGATTCTTTTGTCACTCTTAGTAACTCCATCGTTTCTTCGGCTACATCCCCTAAGGCGTATGTATAAGCCGCATCTCCGTTGTATCCATTCATGATGACTCCACAATCAATGGATATTATATCTCCATCCTGAAACTCTCTTTCAGTTGGAATGCCATGTACCACTTGTTCGTTAATGGAAATACATAAAGAGCCCGGAAAACCACCATATCCTTTAAAACCGGGTATTCCACCGTGATCCCGAATAAATTCTTCCGCCTTTGCGTCAATAAATGCTCCTGTGATGCCTGGTTTTAGAAAAGAACCAGCGTGTGCTAAAGTGCGACAAACCATCAGACAACTCTCCCTAATTAATTCAACCTCCTCCTCTGTCTTATAGTATATCATAGATTTCTTTCCCGTAGAAGTTACATACTTGCCCCAATGCCTTGCATTCCGCTACCTCTTCCTTGTAACTTACCTGATTTGATTAACCCATCATATTTACTCATTAATAGGTAACTCTCAATTTGCTGTAAAGTATCCAAAGCAACCCCAACTAAAATCAACAGCGAAGTGCCTCCAAAGAAATGAGCAAAACCTGGACTTATTCCAAATATGCTTGCAAACGCAGGTAAAATCGCGATAATGCCAAGAGCTATAGCACCAGGTAAAGTAATTCTACTTGTGATGGTATCAATAAATTCGGCAGTAGCGCTACCAGGCTTCACTCCTGGAATGAATGCGTTTTGCTGCTTTAGGTATTCAGAATATTGCTTTGGATCTACTATTAAAGCTGTGTAAATATAGGTAAATAACACAATCAAAACAAAGAAAACAATATTGTAAGGCAATGAAGTAAAATCACTCATTGATCGAGCAAATCCAGAGCTTTCGCCTCCTATTTGTCGCCCTAACATAGACGGAAGAAACATTAAAGCTTGCGCAAAAATGATAGGCATTACACCCGATGCATTTAATTTAACGGGTATAAAATCTCTTGCGCCAGCAACGGGAACACTACCCGCACTTCTCCCAACCATTCTCTTCGCAAACTGTATTGGAATTCTTCTTATTGCTTGGGTTATCATGACAGTAACCAAAACAATTAAGAATAAAAATACCATTTCTAAAACAAAGGAAATTAGACCTCCATTGCTGCCCATTTTAGATTCTATTTCGGAAATAAAAGATTGTGGTAAGGTGACAATGATACCTATCAAAATCAATAAAGATACACCATTACCGACTCCACGTTCAGTAATACGCTCCCCTAACCACATCGCAAAAACAGTTCCTGTCATTAAGATGATTGTATTGGATACCCAAAAAATGGCTGAAGATACATTGGGGTCAACAGCTCCTTTAGACCAAATCATACCTAAATAAGCGGTCCCTTGAACCAAGGTAATCAACACGGTGAGCAATCTAGTAATTTGTGTAATCTTCTTCCTGCCTGATTCTCCTTCTTTAGATTGTAACCTTTGAAAATAAGGAACAGCGAAACCTAATACTTGAATAACAATAGATGCCGTAATATAGGGCATAATGCCTAATGCAAAGACAGATGCCATTTTAAAGGCACCACCCGTAAACATATTTATTAATCCAACTAAATCACCAGGAGTATCCGAACTCAATTCTAACTTTGAAGGTATTACACCTGGTAAAACAACAAAAGCTCCAATTCTATATACTAGAATTAGACTCAAAGTTACAAGAATCCGTTTACGAAGTTCTTCTATGTTCCAAATATTCTTAATCGTTTCGAAAAATCGTTTCATCTGCTAATTTCTGTTTTCGGCTGAGAAGAAAACTACTTTCATATAGTTTTCAAATGGCTACAAAGATAGCCTAAGTTTTGCTCAAGTATTTCAACAATTACTTTACAAGCGTGATAGTACCGCCTTGTGCTGTAACAACCTCCATGGCTTTCTTCGATGCGGCATGCGCCTCAATAGAAACCGCCTTATTTAATTCACCGTATGCCAATATCTTCAACAATTCACCCTTTTTCAAAATCTTATTTTCTCTTAAGACCTTTAGGGTAATGGCATCAAGATTGTATTTTTCAACAATCTTTTGGATTCTACTCAAATTTAACGGAACATAGGTTGTTCTGTTACGAGAAAAGAATCCACGCTTGGGCAAACGAACTTGCAAGGGCATTTGTCCTCCTTCAAATCCTCTTTTTTTGCTGTATCCAGAACGAGACTTTTGTCCGTTATGTCCACGCGTTGAAGTACCTCCTCTACCGCTTCCTTGTCCACGTCCAACTCTCTTTGTGCTCTGAATAGAACCTTTAGCTGGTTTTAAATCATTAAGTTTCATCAATCTAGATTTTAATAACCCCTGAAGGTTATGCTTGTTCAGTTACAATCAAATGTGCGACCTTTGCGACCATTCCCAATATTTGGGGAGTAGGCGTATGCTCCACTGTTTGATTAATCTTCCTAAGACCCAAAGCCTTAAGCGTATTTTTTTGTCTCTTTGTGCGATCAATTGCACTCTTAACTTGTGTAATTCTTATCTTTCCCATTAGTTACTTGTTTTAGCCATTAAAAACCTTCCCAACAGGAATGTTTCGTTGTTTTGCGACAGTCAAAGGAGATCTTAACTTCAAAAGTGCATCAATTGTTGCTTTCACAACATTATGAGGATTTGTAGAACCCAATGATTTTGCCAATACATTATGTACACCTGCCAATTCTAAAACCGCACGCATAGCACCGCCTGCAATTACACCTGTACCACTTGAAGCGGGTTTAATAAATACCTTTGCAGCACTGAACTTACCCTTTTGTTCATGTGGAATAGTTCCTTTATACACAGGAACCTTTACCAAGTTTCTTTTTGCATCATCAATCGCTTTCGCAATCGCTTCGGAAACTTGTCTAGCTTTACCTAAACCATGCCCTACAGTTCCATCACCATCGCCAACAACGACGATAGCAGCAAAACTAAAGGTACGCCCACCTTTGGTCACCTTTGCTACACGATTAACGGTTACAAGTCTATCTTGTAGATTGCTATCTCCTCTAGAGTCTCTAGAGTCTTTTTTACCTTTGTTATTTTTTCTTTCTCTGGCCATTATACGGATGTATGGTGTGAATTAAAAGTGTAAACCTTTCTCTCTAGCGCCTTCTGCTAAAGCTTTTACACGTCCGTGATACAGGTAACCACCTCTATCAAATACAGACGCTTTAATATTTTTAGCCAAGGCTCTTTCAGCAATCATTTCCCCTACTTTTGTAGCGATTTCGCTTCTAGTACCTTTATCGGAAATTTCCTTAGAGGAAGCTCCTACAAGTGTCACCCCTTTTCTATCGTCAATTAATTGACAATAAATATGGTTGTTACTTCTAAACACATTCAATCTTGGACGTGCCGCAGTACCCTTGACTTTTTTTCGAATTCTTAAATGAATTCTCTTTCTTTTTGTTAACTTTCCCATGCTAAAAGCTCTTCTTAGTTTATGCAGAAGCAGTTTTACCTGCTTTTCTTCTGAGGATTTCTCCTTTATACTTAATACCCTTTCCTTTGTAAGGTTCAGGCTTACGGAATGCACGAATCTTTGCAGCTACTTCACCGACGAGCTGTTTATCGATACCTTCCAATTTAATTAATGGTGGTTTCCCTTTCTCTGTTATTGTTTCCAATTTCAAATCATCAGGGATATAAAACATAATAGGGTGAGAATAACCAACCTGAATTTCTAACAAATTACCTTTATTAGTTGCTCTATATCCGACCCCTATTAATTCTAATTCTTTTATATAACCTTCCGTTACACCCACCACCATATTATTCAAAAGTGAACGATATAGTCCGTGCAATGCCTTATGGCGGTTCTGATTTGTAGGTCTTTTAACAACAATGGTTCCATCTTGCATTTCTATTGAAATGTCAGGATCAACCGTTTGAGTCAAAGTTCCTTTTGGTCCTTTTATCGTCACTAGATTGGCAGCGTCAATATTGACTTCTACTTTTTCTGGGACTGATATTGGTGCGTTTCCTATTCTTGACATGCTTAAATTTCTTCAAAAATTAGTGAATGGTACAAAGGACTTCTCCTCCTACATTATTCTTTTTAGCCTCTTTTCCTGTTATCACACCTTTCGATGTAGAGACAATTGCAATACCCAATCCGTTGATTACACGAGGCATATCATTAGCACCAAAGTATTGTCTTAACCCAGGCTTCGAGAAGCGTTTTAGGTTACGAATGACTGGCAACTTGCTAATCGGGTCATATTTCAATGCAATCTTGATTACACCTTGCTTGTCATCATCAACAAACTTGTATTTCAAGATATAGCCTTGATTATAAAGTATCTCCGTGATACTTTTTTTCATTTTAGAAGCAGGAATATCAACAACCTTGTGCCCAGCAGCCTGCGCATTTCGGATTCTAGTTAAATAGTCTGCAATTGGATCAGTAACGTACATTTTCAGTTTTCTTTTAAATTACCAGCTAGATTTAGTTATACCAGGAATTTTACCTGCTAAAGCCATTTCACGAAAGGTCACTCTACTAATTCCAAAACGCCTCATATATCCTTTTGGACGGCCAGTAAGTTGACATCTATTATGCAATCTTACAGCAGAAGAGTTTTTCGGCAATTTATCCAATGCCTCGTAATCTCCAGCTTCCTTTAATTTTTTTCTTAGGTCTGCATATTTTGCAACCATCTTTTCTCTCTTCCGCTCTCTCGCTATTAGTGATTTCTTTGCCATAAAGCTTAGTTATTTTTATTTTGATTCTTAAAAGGCAATCCAAAAGCCTTCAACAATGCTAAAGCCTCAGCATCTGTCCTAGCCGTTGTTACAAAAGAAATATCCATTCCCATTATGCGATTAATCTTATCCAAATTAATCTCAGGAAAGATTATTTGCTCTTTGATACCCATAGAATAATTTCCACGTCCATCAAAACCTTTTTCATTAATCCCTCTAAAATCTCGTACACGAGGTAGTGTAATAGAAACGAACCTTTCCAAAAATTCAAACATCATCGTTTCTCTTAAGGTTACCTTCACTGCGATAGGCATTCCTTCTCTAAGTTTAAAGTTAGAGACAGATCGTTTTGCCAGAATAATAAGTGGTTTTTGACCAGATATTAAAGTAAGCTCTTCAGCTGCATTATCAATCAGCTTTTTATCATTTACCGCATCACCTACTGTTTGATTAATAGTAATCTTAGATAGACGAGGTACTTGCATGACAGACTTATAGTTGAATTGCTTCATCAAAGCAGGAACAATAGTCTCGTTGTAATATCCCTTTAGGGTTGGAGTTGTAGTAGTCATCATTAAATTATTTCGCCAGATTTTTTAGAGTATCTAACTAGTTTTCCATCAACTAATTTTCGACCAATTCTAGTAGGGTTTCCAGACTTATCAATGACCATCAACTTTGCGACATGCAAAGCGGCTTCTTCTTGAACACGTCCTCCTTCACTATCCTGAGTAGGTTTCAAATGTTTAGTAACCATATTCACGCCTTCTACTAGCGCCTTACCAAGTTTTGGAAAAACTTTAACGACTTTTCCTTTCTTGCCTTTACTATTTCCAGAAATGACCATGACCATATCATCTTTTTTGATGTGTAGTTTTGGTGCAAAACGTTTTCCGGATTTATATTCTTTCTTTTTCAGTGCCATTTTCTCAATTATTTAAAGTACTTCAGGTGCCAATGAAACAATCTTCATGTAATCCTTAGCTCTTAACTCTCTAGCCACAGGGCCAAAAATACGCGTTCCTCTTGGTTCTTCTGAATCATTCAAAAGAACACATGCATTATCATCAAAACGAATATAGGAACCATCGTCTCTACGTAGCGGCTTTTTGGTTCGTACCACAACTGCTTTAGTTACTGTTCCTTTCTTCACATTAGAACCTGGAAAAGCAGCCTTTACGGTGACGACTATTTGGTCTCCTACTCGTGCATACCGTTGTTTAGAGTTACCTAAAACCCGAATACAAAGCACCTCTTTTGCGCCACTATTATCTGCAACTTTCAGTCTTGACTCTTGCTGTATCATGTCTTTTGATTAAATTGATTTTTTACTTAGCTCTCTCAATGATTTCAATCAAGCGCCATCTTTTTCTTTTGCTAAGAGGTCTTGTCTCCATTATGTTGACAACATCTCCCACATTGCAGTCATTCTTTTCATCATGCGCTACAAATTTCTTGGTACGCTTTACATACTTCCCATAAATAGGATGCTTAATGCGTTTTTCAACTACGACGGTAATGGTTTTTTCCATTTTGTTACTGGATACCACCCCTACTCTTGTTTTTCTAAGATTTCTTTCCATCATTTCTCTGTTTCAGTACTATCGCTTTTTTCTGCGACGTTGCACTTTTTTTGATCTTTTTGCAAGCATTTCAGGGGTCATCTCCGCAAGCTCATGCTGCCTAATAAGTGTTTTAACTCTAGCAATATTTCGTCTCTTTTTACGAAGACTTAAAGGATCTTCAAGACCCATTGCTGCATGGTCAAACTCATTGTCCACCAATTCTACCTCCATGCTAGTCAAATTTTCTTTTAACTGCTCGATAGACATATCTTTAAATTCGTTTTTCTTAGTCGTAGCCATATTGCAACAATTTTACGATCTTAAATCGATTCTTTTTACGGTTTTAGTTAATACAGGCAATTTTTGAGCTGCTAATCTAAAAGCTTCTTTTGCTAACTCAAAGTCCACCCCATCAATCTCAAATAATACACGTCCTGGTTTAATTTGAGCAATATAGTGGTCAACAGCGCCCTTACCTTTACCCATCCGTACTTCTAGCGGCTTGGCGGTGATTGGTTTATCTGGAAACACTCTAATCCAGACTTTACCTTCTCTTTTTAGGTGACGAGTCATCGCTATACGCGCCGCCTCTATCTGTCTAGCAGTCAGTCTACCAGCATCAATTGATTTTAAGCCAAAGCTTCCAAAATCAACAGTACTGCCTCTATAGGCCAAACCTCTGTTCCTGCCTTTCTGCTGCTTTCTGTATTTTGTTCTTTTCGGTTGTAACATGACTGTTATTTTTACGCTTCTCCCTTAGGGGCTGCAAAGTTACGTCTTTTATCTTTTAAAATCTAGTTTATCGACGTCTATTTCTTCTTCCTCCTCCTTTTCTATTTTGATTTCCTCTTTGATTTCCTCTTTCCTTAACAGAAGTAGGCATTAAATCGCGTTTGGTAAGGACTTCTCCTTTAAATATCCAAACTTTAATTCCTAGGATCCCGTACATCGTCAAGGCTTCCACCAAAGCATAATCAATATCTGCTCTAAACGTATGCAAAGGAATTCTTCCTTCTTTGTATTCTTCAGAACGGGCTATTTCTGCACCATTCAAACGACCCGAAATTCGAATTTTAATTCCACCTGCGCCTGCTCTAACAGAAGATTGAATAGAACCTTTAATAGCTCTTCTATAATTCATTCTAGCTTCTAATTGTCGAGCGATAGTTTCTCCAACAATATAAGCATCCAGTTCTGGGCGACGGATTTCATGAATATTGATTTGGACATCTTTGCCCGTCAATTTTCTTAATTCTCGCTTTAGTTGCTCTACTTCTTTCCCTGCTCTACCGATGACGATACCTGGACGTGAAGTATGAATAGTAACCGTCACTCTCTTTAAAGTTCTTTCTAGAACGATACGTGAGATTCCTCCTCTACTGACACGAGCTCGTAGGTAACGACGTATTTTTTCGTCTTGAACAACGTTCTCTGCAAAATTTTTGCCTCCGAACCAATTAGACTCCCATCCACGGATGATGCCTAATCTATTACCTATTGGATTTGTTTTTTGACCCATTATGGATGATTTATGCTTCTTCAATTTCTACCACTGAAGACTCAGTCTCTAATGGTAATGTGTTTTCAATAATGATCGTCACGTGACAAGAACGCTTTCGTATTCTATGGGCTCGACCTTGAGGTGCTGGTTGAATTCGCTTTAGCATCCTGCCACCATCCACAAAGATGGTTTTGACTATGACACTAAAGTCATCCGAATCAGCGCTACCTTCCAGCTTGTATTCCCAATTGGCTACTGCTGACAGTAGTAATTTTTCTAACCAAATTGATGCTTCATTCTTGGTAAATTTTAGTATTCCAAGCGCCTCATCAACAGGCTTGTTTCTAATCAAATCCGCAATCAACCTCATCTTACGAGGAGACATCGGACAATTTCTTAATTTTGCTATAGCTTCCATTTCACTCAATCAGTTACGCTAAAAAGTAGTGGTTTAAAAAATTATTTTCGGTTACCCGAATGACCCTTAAAGGTTCTTGTCGCAGAGAATTCGCCTAGCTTGTGCCCAACCATACTCTCTGTTATAAATACTGGGATATGAATCTTTCCATTATGCACCCCGATAGTTTCTCCAACCATATCTGGGATAATCATAGAAGACCTTGACCAAGTCTTTATTAATTGTTTCTTCTTTGATTCCTTAGCCTTCGCTACCTTTTTAATTAACTTATGGTAAACGTAAGGTCCTTTTTTTAGTGATCTAGGCATATCTTAAGGATTTATTTTTTTCGTTTTGAAATAATCAACTTACTAGAATACTTATTCCGGTTACGGGTCTTCTGACCTTTTGCCTTGATTCCAGTTCGAGAACGTGGGTGACCTCCTGAAGCACGCCCTTCACCTCCACCCATTGGGTGATCTACTGGGTTCATAACAACCCCTCTTACGTGTGGACGCTTTCCTCTCCATCTGTTTGCACCCGCTTTACCGATGACTAACAAACTATGATCTTGGTTTCCTACCTTACCCATTGTCGCTTTACAGTTTATCAAGATTCTTCTTGATTCACCTGAAGGCAGTCTGACTATTGCATAACGTCCTTCTTTTCCTGTCAGCACTGCATATACCCCAGCACTTCTCACAATTGCGCCACCTTGCCCTGGATGCATCTCAATGTTATGGATTTCAGAACCTAAAGGAATATCCTTTAAGAATAAGCTATTACCCACGTCAGGTGTAGCTTTTTCTCCTGACATTATCGCATCGCCAACCTTTATACCCCTTGGTGCAAGAATGTATCGCTTTGCTCCATCTGCATAAAAAACGAGTGCAATAAAAGACGTTCTATTCGGATCATACTCAATCGTCTTAACTACTCCTGGTATCCCGTCTTTGTCCCTTTTGAAGTCAATAATTCTATAACGTTTTTTGTGACCGCCCCCTTTTTGGCGCATGGTCATTCGCCCAGAATTATTTCTTCCACCAGAACGTTTTTTCTTTGCCAATAAGCTCTTTTCAGGCTTATCCGTGGTAATCTCCTCAAAAGAGTTGGTTACTTTGGTCCGAAGACCAGGACTTACTGGTTTGTATTTCTTGATTCCCATGGTTTCAGTTTATTCTTCTCCGTAAATATTTAATTCTTCCCCTTCAGCTACTGAAATTATTGCTTTCTTGTAGCTAGAGGTTCGTCCTTTTACATGACCAGATCTAGTGGATCTCATCTTAGACTTACCCGGAACAATCATCGTGCTGACCTTTTCAACGGTCACACCATATTTTTTTTCAATCGCCTTTTTAATTTCAATTTTGTTAGCCTTTTTTTCGACTACAAAAGAGTACTGATTGACCTTAGAACTTAATAGTTCAGATTTTTCAGTAATGACAGGCTTTATTAGAATGCGTTTTATCATTTTATGGCAATTTAATTCTTACTGTATTTTGAGCAAAGCTCGTTAACCACATTTACTGCACCTTCCTGAAAGAGTACGATGTCTCCATTCAATACTTGGTAAGTATTTATATCCTTAGCCGCAATTACACTAACTCCTGTAATATTTGAAGCTGCTTTCTCCACAAATTTATCAAAACCTGTAGTCACCAGTAATACTTTTTTTGATTCTCCTTGCAAACTAGACAAAATAGTCATCATTTGCTTCGTATTCGGTGCTTCAAAGTTAAAATCTTCTACAACCTTGATTTCTCCTGCTGTAAACTTAGCTGACAATGCCGAATTTCTAGCTAAAGATTTCACCTTCTTATTTAGCTTAAAACTATAGTCACGAGGTCTAGGACCAAAAGCGCGGCCTCCCCCCCGTAGTAACGGACTCTTAACATCACCTCTTCTTGCTCCACCTGTCCCTTTCTGCTTAAAAAGCTTTCTCCGAGAACCTCTAATTTCACCTCGTTCCTTAGACTTGTGTGTTCCTTGTCTTTGGTTGGCAAGATATTGCTTTACTGCAAGGTACATACAGTGTTCATTAACTTCTACGCCAAATACACTATCAAGTAAATCTACTTGACGCCCTGTTGAACTACCTTGTGTATTAAATATATCGATTTTCATTGTCGATGATTTATTTGAACCTAAGTTCTATTTTCAATAATTACGAATGAGCCGTTATGTCCTGGAACAGCGCCTTTTACAAGGATCAGATTCTTTTCAGGCAAAACTTTCAAGACCTTCAGGTTTTGAGTTTTCACTCTTTTGTTACCCATCTGGCCTGCCATGCGCATACCTTTCACAACTCTCGCTGGATAAGAAGCTGCACCGATAGAACCAGGAGCTCTTAATCGGTTGTGCTGACCGTGCGTTGCATCTCCGACCCCTTTAAAGTTATGTCGTTTTACAACCCCTTGGAAGCCCTTACCTTTTGAGGTGCCTACAACGTTCACAACATCTCCTTCTTTGAAGACATCTGCGACCGTTACAACATCCCCCAAACCCTTATCAAGTTCAGCGTCTCTAAATTCAACCAGCTTACGTTTAGGAGTCGTATTCGCTTTCGCAAAATGACCTTTCATCGCTTTAGTTGTATTTTTCTCCTTGGCATCGGCGAATCCAAGTTGAATTGCATAGTAACCGTCCGTTTCTGGGCGCTTCACATGCGTTACAGCGCATGGTCCGGCTTCAATAACCGTACATGCTACGTTACGACCAGCATCATCATAGATGCTAGTCATACCAATTTTTCTACCTATTAAACCGTTCACAGTTGACGATTTTAAAATTTAAAAAG
>CAYRVZ010000025.1:0-19430 GCA_964427815.1 uncultured Saprospiraceae bacterium
AAAACCCAAGTCATTGTCATAAGACCAACTTAATCCCCTTAATTCCTTAACCTATCTTAACGGTAAAAAGACTGCTTAAAAGTGCCATTCATAACCAACACCAATTGAAGAAAAATCGGCTTCTCCATTATTAGTATTCATATGAGTACCGAAAAATAAATTATGCTTAGGAATATCTGAGGGCGCAAATAAGTATAGATTAAACGCAACTCTAGCACCCAGGTATCTATTTAAAAAAAACAGCACTTTGCTATCCGTTCCAAATTTATCAAAATAGGTCCGATAAAAAGGCTTGTATATATGCAATAATCCATCAATATCAATCCCAACATGACCCATTACAAATTCATGTCCTAAAATAAAAGAGAAGCTATTCGCACTAATAGTTAGATTGTTACGCCTTATATATTGTTGATAACTATTGTAATGTCGAAAAGTAAATCCCAGTTTTAATTTATTTTTTTGATTGTACAAGATGTTTACGTAAGCCGCAACAAACTGAACACCATACTTTCCTTCTCCTACCGGCCCACCAGCATCTCCATATTCATGCAAACCCAATCCCGTCCGAAGCTGTAAAAAATAATGTTTTGACGTCGTTGTATTAACCTTGACCTCATTACGGCCTTTTACATAATACTTTAATCCAATGCCTAAAGCCCCTGAATTAATCCCATAATTGGGTAATTGCAAATGACCGTTTGAGCCATGTAAATATTTTCCCGAAAGGGTCAAATCCAAACCAGGTTTGATACTTTTTTTCCAATTCAAACTACCTTCAAATGCCCAAGTAAAGGAAGAACCAACAGCAGCGTTTCGACTATTTTCGATAGGGGAGTGGTGCTTAGTGAAGTATGCAGCCCCCAAACCCACACGAATAGACCAGGCTGTAACTTTCTTTTTCAATGGGAACTCTATAAAAGGGTATGTGGTGATTTCTGAGCCAAAAATGGAATCATTACCCATGTTCCAGCACCCTACAAAAACCCCTGTTTCTGTTCTTGGGTAATAACGTTTCCATCTTCCTTTGGGCTGAACTATTCGAATAGAAACACCTCCTCCATAAAGCAAACCAGAAGAAGGGTAGTCCTGAAAATTAGGGACAATATGCCCCAGAATAGCTTCAGGTTGAAAGGTGACTTGAGCGAAAGAGCTAAAGTTAAGTATTAAAAATAGGAACAAAACCATCTGTTTATTTTCCATCTACATAATCTTGTAAGTATGCAAATTTGGGTGTAAGTTTTCCATTTTGGGTAACCGTCGCTCTTTCCACTATCTTCGTATCCGTTTCTCCTAATAATTCAGGAATGATATATTCCATTAATTTATCCCCAAAGTGTCGGGAAGCATCTTGTGGTAGTTCGTTTGGTAAGTTATCAATGGTCATCATATCCACAAACTCTTTTTGATAAGGTTCTGTTTTGCTATTCGTATTCGGATTAAATCCAAAAACGGGGTCAGCAATTGTACTCGCTTCTAGTGTCGCTGGGATAGAGGCATTTGGAGCAATATCGCAAGTTACATCTGCAATTACTTGAATGCTAAAGTCCTTTTGCTTCATTTCTTCTATAGAGAAAAAGGCGGGTGCTCTATCATCATAATAAATGCCATTGATTAAGATGTCAGCTGCTTTCGAATAAGGAGCAAATTTACTTTGGTAGGCACCTGGGTTATCATAAAAGTCCTTTCTACTAAAAGTATTACCATCCTTTCGTTCTGCGTAATGCATGCACACTAATTGGGTAAATACGGGCAATTCATACTCCTTTTGTAAAAAATCCTGTGGTTCTATTTGGGTAAATCCCATATCCAACAATACCATAATCGCCCCTTTGGCAACTCTCCCTCCGCCCGTTACGACCACTTTCATCGGCGGTAAAGTCCTATTTCTATAATATGCTTTTGCCTCTTCATAATTAGCGAATGTGTTCATACGTGGTAAGAAAAAATTACCCCTTCGTTGTGCATAAGTCCAAAGTCCATTGTGTGCACCAACCATACCTGCAAAGATGCCAAAAGCAACAAGGCGATGCCCATTTTTATCGGTAAGGGATTCATAATCAACTAGCGTTATGTTTTTTTCAAGAATAGCTCTTAATAGTTTACGATTATAGGGTTGTTCCTTTGTGGTATGAGAAAAGAAAAAATAAGTTTTATTTGAAATAAGAGACTCGATGGGAACTTCTTTTATCCCAAACAGTATGTCAGCACCTTGAATGTCAGGCGTTAACGAAAATCCTTCTTTTACATATTCATCATTTGAATAACATCTATTGGGAGCAGGTTCAAAGTCAATTTCTAGGCTTGGATATTTGTTTACAAGGCTTTTTGCTTGGTCTGGCGCTAAAGCCACACGGCTATCGGGTCGTGTTTTGCGTTCTTGTATTATGGAAATTTTCATGTGTTAATGTAGGTTATAAGGCACGAAAAGGCATGAGTTTTGCTATAAGTATAGCAATAATTTGGTGGAACAAATATACGAAAACTACTTCTTTTAGTTAATTTCAAAGCCAAATAATATTCCCTAAAGAGATAAAATCTAAGTTAGATTTTACTTTTAACTAAACCGATTAGATATGTTACTACCACTTTTGATGGTGTATTCGGCTTTGATTTTTACTTTGAGTTTTGTAGAAAAAAAGGTTGAACATCAAGTTTAATTCTCTTTTTACGAAGAGAACTCATTTTAGCTCCTGCCGTTTTTCTCTGGCAGGGGCTTTTTTAATATTTACTTTTTCCTGTCAATTTGTACCAGATTGCTCGGCCTATTATCCAAGTATGATTCCAAAGGTTGGGTAGAAGCCCATAGTGCTTGCGCAAAATGACATAACGATCCTTTAATGACCGTTTGTGGTGTTGCTTGGAAAGACCCCCTACTTCATAATCAGCAAAAATCAAAGGGATATATACATTCTTTTTAGATTGTTTAAGTGCATGAATAACCCAATCAATATCTGCCGCCAGGTTATCTTTGATATAGGGCTTAACGATGGATAATTTGGGCAAAAAAGCTTGATGACTCACGACCATACCTCTTTTTAAAGATTGCCAATGAAGATGTTTAGGCGTCTTTTGTGTGGTAACTTCACTTCTCAGACCGATGGGTTTTCTATCTGGCTGCACCATCATGACTTCTCCATATAGAATATCCACATCTGCTTCATAAAAAGTCATCATCTTGGCTATTGTCTCCTTTGCATGTATAGTGTCTCCTGCATTAAGAAACCAAATAAAATCCCCTGTCGCTAATTTTTGTCCTTTATTCATCGCATCATATAGACCATTATCGGATTCGGATAGGGCTTGCGCTAAAAAAGGTTTATACTTTTGGATAATGGCTAGTGTATTATCCGTTGAAGCTCCATCTATGAGGATATATTCTATATTAGGGTAAGTCTGATTGAGCACTGATTTGATAGTGGCTTCTATGATGCTTTCGCAGTTATAAGTAACAGTAATGATGGAGATAATTGGCTTCACATCGCAAATATAGCTCATGCACTCCAACTAGCCAAGTTTTAGTAGTATCGTGTCACTTTTATTCCGTAAACTTGCACTTAAATATTTAAAAATGGGTGAACCTAAACAGGGTCAAAAACAAATCTGGTTACCGTTGATTATGTCACTAGTGATGATTGGCGGAATGGTCATTGGGCTAAATTTAAAAGATTCAGATAGTATCTTTAGACGAATCGAAATAAAAGAGCAACAAGTCATGAGTTCGATTGAACTACCGTTGTTGCAAGTCGTTCGATATATAGATGCTAAGTATGTGGATTCGATTGATGAAAATAAGGTTGCAAATACAGCTATTGAAAATTTAATCCATGAATTGGATCCACATTCAGTGTATCTACCCAAAACGGATTACCTAAAAAGCAAAGAGCAATTAAGCGGCTCATTTGTAGGTATAGGAATTGACTTTATGTTGATAGATGATACCGTGACAGTCGGAACCGTCATAAAGAATGGTCCCGCATTCAATGCAGGATTACATACGGGGGATAAAATACTCAAAATCAAAGATTTATCTATCGCTAACATGAAGATGAAAGCGGATACCATTATTCAGTTGATAAAAGGAGAACGTGGGAAAGTATTAGAATTAACCTGTTTAAAGGAAAAAAATGGTTCAACTTATGAAGCGAAAATTTTAAGAGACAATGTTAGCCTTCCGAGCATACCGGCAGCTTTTATTATTCAAGATCAGGTAGGTTATGTTAATATTACCAGCTTTACAGAAACCACCTCTCGCGAATTTGCGCAAGCGGTTAAAGACCTGATAGACAATCAAGGCATGAAGGATTTAATCATCGACTTAAGAAATAATCCTGGAGGCTATTTGAAAGAGGCAGTCGAGGTGTTGAATCACATCTTTTTAGAAAAACACAAACTTCTACTGTACACTTCTGGCTCGAAGGTAGGTAAGAAAGATTACCATTCGAATGGTTCTAGTCGGTTGAATATCAATAAAATAGCGGTCTTGATAAATGAAGAATCCGCCTCGGCTGCAGAGATTACTGCTGGTGCATTACAAGATTGGGATCGAGCCGTCATTATTGGACGGCGCAGCTTTGGCAAAGGTCTAGTGCAAGAGGATCTGATGCTTGCCAATGGAGGGGCGATAAGGATGACCGTGGCTAGATATTATACGCCATCTGGTCGTTGTATTCAAAAAGATTATTCAAATAGAAGTGACTATGCACATGATTTGAGAGAACGATATGAAAATGGAGAATTGTTTAAAAGCGAAGAAAAAATCGCTGATACGACCATTTACCGAACTGCAAACGGTAGAATTGTTCATGGAGGCGGAGGTATTAGTCCAGAGATTTATATTCCTTTGGACAGTATGTTCGTAAACCCCAAGTGGCACGCCTTGCAAAGTTATTTATATGAATTTCTTTTGACTAAGCCTCCATCTATAGGTAAAAGAAGTGATACGGAATTTTTACGGAATTTTCAAGTGAGTAATGGTTTAGCGGAAGAATTTGTTGCTTTCGCAAATATGCGGGATAAGGAATTAAAATTCACCCAATTCCAGACCTATAAACAAGAAATTAAAAAGGGACTAAAGGCGTATATTGGCAAATTCAACTTTAATGAAGCTATGCGCTACAAGGTTAACGCGTTAGATCAGGATCCTTTTGTGGAAGCAGCATTGAAGCAACTAAGAAAAGAGCAAATTTTAGCAAAAGACTAAAGGATGAACTATAAACTGGAAGTATTAACCCCAAGCCCAACCGCTTGGATTGAAAAGGTTTTGAATAATTTCGATGATTTTTTGATTGATCATGCGAATGGGGAGCGCAAAGCTTCATCATTTGCTCTAGGCTTGGTGGCTAAGTATCCGACGATGACAAAGATGATACCTACCTTAATTGAAATGGGCGTAGAGGAATTGGAGCATTTTCAACAAGTCTATCAACTCATGCATGACCGAGGTTTACAGCTTCCGCAAAAAATAGAGAAAGACCAATACATAGTCGAGTTAACAGAGCAATGTAGACATGGACGGATGGACAGACTAATGGATCGATTGATAATTGGTAGCCTCTCTGAGGTAAGAGCTTTGGAACGGTTTAAGCTAGTGGCTGATGGCTTGATAGATCCGGACTTAAAAAGATTTTATAAGATTCTTTGGGCATCTGAAGCCAAGCATGGAACGGCATACGTAGATTTAGCGATGGAATATTTTCCAGCACAAGTTGTTTTAGATAGGGCACAAGTTTTATTTGAATATGAAGCGGAGCTAATTGGTCGAATTCCCATCCGGGCAGCTTTGCATTAATTTTCCAAATAAAAAATCCCAACCATAAATGATGATTGGGATTTTTTAGATTGTATAAGACTAGAATTACTTCGCTTTAAAGTGAGATTTTTCTCTGATTCTAGCTTTCTTACCTACTAGACCACGAATGTAATACAACTTAGATCTTCTTACTCTTCCATGTTTCAATACAACGATACTCTCAATCGTAGGTGCGTTAAAAGGGAATACACGCTCTACACCAACACCATTTGACAATTTCCTTACGGTAAAGGTTTTACCTGCGCCTATTCCATTGATTTGGATGACATCCCCTCTAAAGGTTTGAGAACGAATGGCTTTACCACCTTCCATTATCTTAAAGGTAACATCTAAACGATCTCCAGGACGGAAAGTAGGAAAGTCTTTTGCTGTTCCGAGTTGTTCGTGTACGTAATTTATCAATTCCATTTTTCTCTTCTTAAAAGGTCAATATTAGTTCAATTGGTAGCCCAAAATCCTATCTAGGCCATAATCGAAGTGCAAAGGTAAGGTTTTTTACTAAATAGTTAAAGAATAATGCAATATATTTTTACTATCGTATCAACGTGGCAAAACCCTTAAAATGGAAGTCTTTCCCACGCGGATTTGTATATTTCACTTCATAGACATAAACACCGGGAGGAGCAGCTTGTCCTGAATTATTTTTACGGCCATTCCAGCCTTCATCTATATTGTCAGTCTTGTATATTCTCTCTCCCCATCTATTCCAAATAATCATTTCAAAGTTTTGGATGCCATAAGTATGACCCGTTCCTTTAAAAATATCGTTTTTGTTGTCTTCATTGGGGGTAAAGGCATTGGGCATAAAAAAGGTAATTTCTGGTACTAAGTCTATTACTTTAGTAATCTCATCAATACATCCACTTTCATGAACAACCCTTAAACTGACCAAATGCTTACCCGTATCTTGAAAAGCATAAGTAGGATTTACTTCTTGTGTAGTGGCTAGGCTGTCAAAATCCCAAAACCAACGGACGGCATCTTCTGAATGATCCGTAAAATCTATGATAGGATTAAAGCTAGTAATGACTTCTGGTGAGTAAGAAAAGGCCGCTTTGGGACTGGGTAATACCTGAATCCAATTTGGAAAAGTAGTTTCTTTTTTACAGCCTATTGGAGAAATTATCTTGACGCCAATGGAATAGATACCGACCTCCATAAAGGAATGGGTCGGGCTGACTACAGAGTCGGATGTTCCATCCCCAAAATCCCATTCTAGGGTATATGTAGAATCTATCGGACTAGATAAATTATCAAAAAAGATGTCTGCGGGGATGCAGCCATTAAAAGTACTGGGTGCAATGATGATATCAGATGGAGCGGGCTGCCAAGTAATCATTACTGTTGTATCTCCTATACAATTATACTTATCTTCAACTCTTAAAGAAACAGGATAAATACCTGGATCTTTATATAAATATTGAGGAGAGCTGGATTTTTCACCATCTCCATTGCCAAAATCCCAAGTCCAATTAATGATATTACTAGAAGCAATAGATGCATCCGTATATTGAACGGGACCCGCAATACACGTGTCATATTCGTAACTAAAGTTAGCAACTACTTCCCCATAGACACTCAAATGTATCTTTACTGAGTCTTTGCAAGGTGAATTTTTATTGACGATCATCTTTCCCACATAGCTACCCGTATCAGGAAAAGTAAAGATGGGATCCTTTAGGTTAGAGGAGAGAACCGCTCCAGTACTAGAGGTAAATTCCCAATAATAATCCGAAATATTACCTTCACTTGCGTTGATAAAACTTACATCAGACAGCCCACAGGATAAAAGACTATACTCCTTAAATCCTATAATGGAATCCTTATTAATGTTTGCAATCACATCTGGTTGACAATCGGCGACATTAAACTGAAACTCTCTCCTAATGGTACTTAACAACTTACCCGCACGAAACTCTTTTACACACACAGCGACTACATATTGCCCTATTTGGTGGGGAATCCCAGTTATCAAACCAGTAGAAGAGTTAATAGTAATGACGGGATTCCCAGCCATAGGCTTTGCTGGACTGTAGGTCGGTTGTAAAAAAGACGCTAAGTTATATGGTGGGGCACAAGCTGGTGTCGGTGTAACTCCATCACAACTATTAGAACCAGGTGGGTTTAATATAGTACCGCCACCTTCCAATGGACTACAAAAAGAATAAATCAATTGGTCCCCATCTATATCAATAGCAGAGTGGTCATAGTTCAGTGGAAAATCATTACAAATTACGGTCGGTGGTATTTCTTTAAAAGTTGGGGAGCTACTTTTAGCTAACATCGCTTCATTGGTTACTTCTATCGTATAAGTGGCTCCCATATCCCCAGGATTGTTAATATTTGTAATCGTTTCATTTCTACAACAACGCTGGTAGCTCACATGAAAAGAATTGCCCGTTATTTCCAAGTCACGAGTAAAAATATAATGCGCTTGTTCTACCTTTACATTAGGCGGATCCATACAGGGAAGGGATACGAGGGGCACAGTGCTTTGAGAGGCAATTGGTTCTCCGCCTTGGTAAATCAAGAGATATTGGCTGCCGACCTGTTCATAAATGGCAATTTGAGCTAAAAAATCAAAATCTGCACCTCCTCCATTGGCATCTCTAAAAACAGTTAACGTAAATTCATATTTATTAGAATTGGGAAGGCTACCAGGGCCCACATATTTATAAGTCATAGATCCCCCAATTATATGTTTGGCTTCTAGAGGAATGAAGGCAAGAAGGAGCAATAAAATAAAAAATGAATGTTTCATATATTGTTAAGGTAATGATTAGTTAAAGGCTTCCTCAAAAATAGTGAAAATAAATGGAAGATGTAGGGACGGATGCACATTTGCTCTCGTTTTGCCCTTAAAAGTCACCTAAAAGGCTTTTTTCTATCTTTAAAACCATTTTTTTACCAAAAAAGCTGCCTGTAATGAATTATAATATGAACTTTGGCGAAACTTTTGTTTCAGTACCCAAATATATGCTCGAAAAAGACAATATTGAAGCCGTTGCGGATATTTTAGTAGAGGGGGGCGTTATCTGCTACCCAACAGATACGGTATGGGGAATTGGCTGCGATGCAACCCGCGTGAACGCCATTCAACGTATCAAATCCATCAAAGGCCGTAAACAGAAAAAAGGTTTTATTCTTTTAGTAGATTCCATTGAAAGATTAAAACATCATGTAGAAGAATTGCATCCTAGAATTGAAACGCTTCTAGAAATGCACGTAAGACCTTTGACTGTCATCTACCCAAAGGCAAAGAATATTCCAAAGGAGGTTTGTGGTGAAGATGGTTCTGTTGCTATTCGTGTAACGAATTGCCCTTTATGCAAAGACTTGATTTCACAAATTAATGCGCCTTTGGTTTCTACTTCCGCAAATCTTACGGGAGCTCCTTATCCTAAGATTTTTGGAGAAATTAGCTCAGAGATAATCGAGCAAGTTGATTATGTCTCCAAAGAAAGGCGTTGGGAAAAAACCGCTGCACAGCCTTCTACTCTTGGAATTGCAAATAGTAAAGGCCTCTTGGAGTTTATCAGGGAGTAGTACATCTGCCCGATAGTAATAAAATTTTCCATATATTTGTGGCAAACAACTATCAGATGAAGAACCTCTTTCATGAGCCACTGGCCAATTTTTGCGAAAGCGTAATAACCGAATTTACATTAATCCCAGAGGAACGAAAAAAAGCTTTGGGTCATCTTTCTTCATACATTATAGGAAAGAGGCGTTTGGGGGAACCCGCTAGAGTTAATGTTATCTGTACACACAATTCACGTAGAAGTCACCTAGGTAAGGCTTGGTTACAAATAGCTAGTGTCTGGTATAATATTTACAATTTTGAAAGCTACTCGGGAGGCACTACTGCTACAGCCTTTCATCCCAATGCCGTTGCGGCATTAAGTAGATCCGGTGTGGAGTTGTTAAAGGCGGAGAATGGTCAAAACCCCGTTTATTTGATGCGCTTTGGTACTAGTTTGCCCGGAATGGCAATGTACTCCAAACATTATGAAGACACGCCCAATCCTATGGATGGATTTTGTGCATTAATGGTGTGCAGTTCAGCTGATAAAGCTTGTCCTTCTGTCATCGGGTCTGAGGCCAAAATAGTCATCACTTACGAAGATCCAAAAGCTTTTGACGATACGAACAAAATGGAGCAGGCTTACGATGAGCGCAATCGACAAATTGCCCGAGAGATGTTTTATACAATGTCCATAGTGAAAGAAGCTTACAAGGATTAATAGGTTTAGCATTTTCGTGCCCGAGTCATTTCTCTTTTTCCAGGTGGGCCAGGTATCTTTTCCACTGTAAAACCAACGGACTGTAAGGCCCTTTTTAAGGCACCTTTGGCACTATATGTCACCAATACACCTTGCGAAAAAAGACAGTCATACATCTTTTTAAAAATATCTTCTGTCCAAAGTTCAGGCTGCGCTTCAGGAGAAAAAGCATCGAAAAAGATAACGTTGAAGTTTTCTTTGGGTATCCAATCTTCCAATTTGGTTTTTATTTTCCGAAAGGTAAAAAATTCAGAAAACGCATGTTTCGTTTCCCAGTCACATAAATGTATCTGCTCAAATTGCTTTTTTGGAAAATCTAATAATGTTGGATAGTTTAGGTGAGCACAAATCTCCCTTTCTAATGGATAGGCTTCGATAGAAGTCAGGCTAAGAGGTTGGTTTTTATTTTGCGCAAGCTGATACGCAAGGAGCACATTAAGCCCTGTTCCTAGCCCAATTTCAAGTATTTTCACCTCCTCTTCTGCATACAAAACTTCTTGTAGCCCTGCCTCAATGAAAACATGCTTGCTCTCTTGAATAGCGCCAAACTTAGAATGATAATGTTGTTGATACTGACCTGAAAACACAGAATGTGATTGGTCATTAGTGGTGATAAGTTTATTCAAAATGGGGTAGGGGCTAACTTGCCATTAAGATGGCTTCTTTTGTGATGTCAAAATGGGCCGCATGAAAAAAGCATTTGCCCTGTTTAATTAGTAGTACTTGTGGGGACTCATGCGTAATATTAACCCGTTCAGCTAACCACAAAGAAGTGGCTCTAGATTCCACAACATCAAGTAAATAAACCTCAAATTTATTTGTTAAATCTGATGTCTCTAATCTTTTTTTGACAGCCGAACTAATTGAACAGCGAAAACTATGCTTAAAGATGAGTACATCTTTGGACGAAGCTTCTATTATATTTTCTAAATCGGTTATTTCCGACAGTAGGTTCCATTTCATATTAATCGACGAGAGAAGCCTCAATTTGGTTGGGACATCCATATCCTCTATGACAAGAAGTAGCTGTTAACATTAAAAAAGCTAAACCAGCTGCGACGAAAAATTTTAAAAACTTTGATTTGTTCATGACTTAGTTGTTTGATTGATATAAAAACGTTGGTTTGTTCGGATTTATTATGCCACAAAAATATCCTTTTTTAGGCTTCCAAACCTACATAGGCAAAAAATATTCCAAGTTTAAAACAAAATTAACTCAATTCAGTTCAGTTTCTCGAAAAAATGTCACAGATTGCACCTTCTTAGCAATATTACGTACCATAAAAATAAAAAACGAACCGATGAAAATCCATTTAATAGCCATAGGAGGAGCTGTCATGCATAATCTAGCGATAGCACTTGCTCAAAACGGGCACCAAGTTACAGGCTCAGATGATGAAATCTATAACCCTTCTTTAGATCGCCTTGCGGCAAAAGGATTGTTACCCAAAAAGATGGGTTGGTTTCCGAAACAGCTTACAAAGAATATAGACATGGTAATCCTAGGAAAACACGCTAGGGATAATAATCCAGAACTTTTAGCAGCCACTAAGCTCGGACTAAAGGTTTTGTCTTTTCCAGAATTTATCTATGAGCATAGTAAAGACAAGACTAGGGTAGTGGTCACAGGTAGTCATGGTAAGACTTCTACCACAGCCATGATTATGCATGTTTTACAAGCTGCTGCCTTAAAATTTGATTATCTTGTAGGTTCTAAACTCGAAGGTTTTGATACGATGGTTGGGTTATCTGATGCGCCCATAATGGTAATCGAAGGAGATGAATATCCCGCTTCACCGATTGATTTGCGGCCCAAAATGCTTTTTTACAAACCGAATATAGTCATTACGACCGGTATAGAATGGGATCATATTAATGTCTTTCCTACCTTTGATAATTATGTATCACAGTTCAAAAAATTACTAAAAGCTTTGGCACCGAATGCGCAATGGATTTGGTATCAACACGATAGCGAGATTAAAAAGTTAAGTAAATTAGCCAAAAAAAGTATACAACAGCAGCCCTACCGTGGTTTTAAGAATGTGGGACATCATGGCAAAACGTTCATTACGGACGGCAAAGGAAATAGGGTAGCCCTTGCTATATTCGGACAGCATAACTTAGAAAACCTGAAGTCCGCTTACTATGCGACAAAAGCTTTGGGCGTTTCAGACAAGGTATTTTTCGGTTCAATTGGTTCTTTTACGGGGGCAGCCAAAAGATTAGAAACCATCTTGCAGACTAAGACAGGAACTGCTTTTTTGGATTTTGCACATGCACCTTCCAAGGCTAAAGCGACTATTAAGGCGGTACGTTCAGCGTATCCCAAAAGAAAGTTAATTGCCTGTTTGGAATTACACACTTTTAGCAGTTTGAATAAGGATTTTTTACCGCATTATAAAGGGACTATGACTCCAGCAGATGTTGGTTTTGTTTTCTACAGTCCGCACACGCTTGAAATGAAAAAATTACCTTACTTTTCTCCAGAGGAAGTTCTTAAATCTTTTGGAGGTAAAAATGTCCAAGTGTTCACGGATGCTAAGGAATTAGAAAAAGCAATACTTCAATTTTCAGGTAAAAATCAAAATTTGCTATGGATGAGCTCAGGAAGCTTTGGCGGATTGGATGTAAAAGGTATTTCAACTAAAATTCTTTGAGTACAAAATCGGGTTCAACAATATATACGTTCAGTAAATAATATTCCGATAATTTATATTATGTTAAGTAGAAGTTTTCAAGCTACCCTACATTAAGCTTTTTACTGCTTAAAAAACAGCACCTACATTTCTGTAGATGCCGCTCCTGAACAAATTTTACTGTCAAATTTATCTAGTGATGGCCTATCTGCTTATTAAGTGCTATATTGGAAAGGTAATTCTTATTGGATGTTATTATTATTGCAGAAAATGCCAAAATAGTTGCCTAGCAGCCAAATAAAAGAGCAGAAGCTTAAAAATGTGCCCATTTTTTCTTGTAAGCATCAAAGAGACTTGCGCCAAATTTGAGCTGAAAGCTTGTAGGAGCCAGAGAATTATCAGATGTTACGCCATAAAGACCTAATTTAAATGGCTGCTTAAATATTTTAACTTTACGTTCTATCCCCGCAAACAATTCAATATGCGCGAAATTAATATCTCGAATAAGTAACGTACCTCCACCAGCAGCTAATTCTAATTTCAACCAATTTAGCAATGGTATTTTGTTTAAAATGGCACCATCAAAATGATGGATATAATTGGCAGAAAAATATTCATTCCGCGTGTTCAATGTAGGGCCAAGTAACTGGAAGGAATTAATAGGATTTGAGAAGAAATACTTATCAGAACCTCTAAAAAACTTGTGCTCCAAGAATCTTAAATTCCGATGATTGACAAAGCTTCCCGTTTTGACAGCCCAGTTTGAATAGCCCAACCGCCCGATATTGCGGTAATCCGATACGCCCATTTCTAAATAATCATAATCTACCTCACTATTTAAGATGCCTTTTAGTCCCTTTCTATACTCAAAGGTAAATTCGGGCCAATTCGACCCAATGATAACTTTTTTGTTTCCATAAAAATAGAATTTTTGATAAGGTCTATATTGAAGCTTTAGCTTGATTTCGGACTTTTTGTATGGAGCAAATTCTTTTGGAGCATTGGTATCCCCAAAAAGTTCTTTTGACCAATTAGAAAGTTGGAGTCCTGCAATCGGTATTTGATGGGCATATTTTAGCGTAAGCACCCCAAATAATCCATTAACAATCTCCATTCGTTGTTCGATGCTGTAGGATTTGGTTCGCACATAATTAGATCGACTAAAACTAGCCGACAAAGATTCATAGTTATTAATTTGCTCATAAAAATCCCCAAAACGAACAAAAGAACGCATAAATTTTTTGGGCAAGTAGGTATAGCCGACCCCTACTCTACCTTTAAAATCTTCATTCTTAAATCCGTAATCGATGAAACCCTCTACTTCTAATCTTTGGGTATTCAAAAACTCCTTGGTGATGCTGCCTCCCAATCTATGCCGATAACCACCAATCCCAAATGGTACGACTTGTGCTATCAAGGGAAGCACATCGAAAGAATATCCTTTCGTATGATCTCTATGACCAAAACCAAATAAAACGACATCCCAAATACCAATATGGTTGTAGATAGAATCTTGTTTAGCTTTGTATGCAGGTGACTCATGATGCTGTTTGATACTATCAGATTGCGAGATGAACTTTAATTCCTCTGGCTTGAATGTGACGGGTCGAACCGACACCCAAAATGTTGAATCCTTCTCAAATGCATCCGTCTCGTAGGTTTTGACTTGACGGTTAAAAAAGTGTTTTGGTAAAACTGGATTTAGTTTATACCCTTTGTGTCGCACGCTTACGTTGCCGATAAAATGATTATTTCCTTCTTTTATCGTATAGATTATTTCTCGACGAACGGGAAGTGATTTGCCCGCTATGAATGCATAATTTTGAATTATTTTAAAGGCATCCGCTCCAAACATTGCCTTAGGATTTATTTCTAAATCAACGGATTTTATTGCATAGGTGCTGTCCTCAATAAACAAATAACCACTAAATAATGTACTACTTTTAAAACGCGGTATGACCTTGATTTTAAACACCTTATGACCATCTTCTTCGAATACTCCTTCATAGTCATAAGTGTAGTTCATTTGGGCACTAAAAGCGAGTGGAGATAATATTGGCTTGGAACAAACCGATGGAAAATCTATTGTGTTTTGGTAAAAATTAAAATTTGGATCTGTAATAGAATAGACCAAATGTGGATCTTTATTATCCCCTATAATGGGGACTATATCCCCCCCTCCACTCGTAAAACTAACAGACACTTTAGCTTTATACCTATTGGAGTAATCATTATTTGCTTTAATGTGCTCTTTGAAAGTACTAGGATATTTAAAGTATAAATCCGATACTTTTTCTATTAGTTGCAAATTGTTCTTGTCAAAAAAGGCATCCCGGTTTTTTTGTATTCGCTTATTTTTTATCTTTATTTTTCGCTGCTTTTTCTTGCTGATGACTGTATCGACCTCTAAGAGCAAGGTATCTTTTACGGTCGGTTTGATTAGTTTTCGGTCAAGGGTCATTTTGACGTAAGTCTCACACTGGTAGGACGATAATTGTTGCAAGTAGTGCTTTCGAAGTTTTTGTGCCTTTCCTATAATGGCCTTGGCAGCACCTTTGGAGTCCGCAATGACCTGAACTTCTCCTAATTCTGTTGAATTAACACCCAATATGGCATCAAAAACAACTATCTCTCCCGCTTTTAATGAAAATGCTTTCTCAATACTGCTATAGCCTATATAACTAAACACCACTACGTATTCTCCGGCTTCTAAATCAAACTGATAACGACCTTTGGCATCCGTCGAAATCCCTAAACTAGTATGTTGGACATATATACTGGCGAAGGGCAATGGTTCTCCCTGTTCATCTACTACGACCCCTTTTATCTGTTGGGCTGCTGAAGAGCCGAAACAAAACAAGCTCATTAGTACAATTAACGTTTTTAGCATAATAGTTTTTTTTGGCCTTCACTTATCAGAAACGGATCTTTCTTTGTAGCGGTATAAATGTAGAACAAAGATTAAAAGAAAATATTTGATGACCAATTGTAAAGGATTTTTTTATCATACCTGCCTACTATTAGTATTCTTAACTAAAACAAAAGCCAGTATAAACAGTTTAAAAGGCAATGGGTGTAATCCAAAGACAAGGTTTAAAACAAAGTATTGCAGTATTGATTGGGAGCATCATTGGAGGCGCCAATAATATCTATTTCTTTACGAGGGCTTTTGAAGCAGATCAGATAGGATTAATTCGGTTGTTTCAAGATGTAGCCATATTGTTTACGCCATTTATCATTTTGGGTGCCTCTGGGTTGACTGTTCGTTTTTTTCCAAAATTTAAGAAAAAAAGCAATGGACACAATGGTTTTTTAAGATTGCTCTTAACTTTAGTTTTGATAGGTCTTACCTTCTTTTTGGTTGTCTTTCTTGGTTTTCAAGAACAGATCACCGCCTTTTATAAAGAGCGTTCCCCACTTATTAGTCAATACTATATTTACTTGATTCCCGTGGTCATTGGCTATAGTGTTTCGGCGGTGTTAACCCAATACTCTAGTAACTTTCATCGACTGGCAGTACCCGTAGCCATTAGCCAAGGCGTAAAACCTTTAATGACACTGGTGGCAATATCTTTCATCTGGCAATGGATTGATTTTACCCAAGTAGTGACCGCATTTACTTTTTGGTATCTTGTTGGTTTAGGCATCTTACTACTATATATCAAATCCTTGGGCCAGTTACATTTGGGGAAGATAAAAGGCTTTATCAAAAAGCCATTAGCAAAAGAGATGCGTACATACGCTGCCTATGGTATGTTGGCCTCTGCAGGTAGTACCTTATTGATAAAAGTGGACACATTGATGCTCGCTTCTATCAATGATTTGAATGACACCGGCATCTATGTCATTTCTGCTTATATTGCGAGTATTATCATGATCCCCACCAATGCCTTAACCAATATCGCAAGCCCTATTATTAGTAAGGCTTTTCATGACAATGACATGCACGAAGTGGACATGATTTATAAGAAATCTTCCTTGAATCTGACCATCGTAGGCTTGCTTTTTATTTTATTGATAACCACTTCTATTCATGATCTATTTGATTTTATGCCCAATGGAGAAAAGTATCAGATTGGCATTCCCGTTGTACTTATCCTCTTAGCAGCTAGGTTTTTTGATATGCTGACCAGTGTAAACAATGAGATAATTGGTTATTCAAAGCATTTTCGGATGAATTTCTTTACCCTCTTAGTGGCAGGATTCATCAATATTGGTTTAAACTACCTACTCATTCCCAGTTTTGGCATTCTGGGACCCGCCATTGCCACCGCCATTTCATTGTTATTTTTCAATCTATTCAAATTGCTGTATATTTATAAAAAACTAGGTCTCATGCCTTTTCAGCAAAATATCCTCAAAGCGTTTGCCGTAGCAGCATTTACATACTTTTTGACATACATTCCGTTTGAGACAGGCTATCCGCTTGTAAATATATTTGTAAAGTCAACAATTATCTCTTTGGTCTTTGTACTTTTGACTATTAAATGGAATGTTTCAGCAGATTTTAACGAAATGCTTTTGAACTTCTGGAGAAAATTACAACGTAAATAATGAAGTTTTGGATTTTTATTTTCCTTTTTATTTTTGCAAAAGCAACTTTTGCTAATGACGTAAAAATCAGCCTATTAACTTGCTCTCCAGGAAGTGAGATATACTCTACGTATGGGCATAGTGCTATCTTAGTCGAGTATCCAGCCTTGCGGAAAAAAGTGGTATATAATTATGGGACTTTTGATTTTAACACCCCAAATTTTGCCGTCAAGTTTATTAAAGGAGATTTGCTTTACAAACTAAGTCCGGAACCCTATTCTGGTTTTATTAATGAGTATCAGCATCAAGGCCGAGGCATCATACAGGAAGAATTTGACCTTACAGATGCTCAGAAAAAAAAGGTCTTAGACTTCCTTTCGGAAAATTTAAAACCAGAGAACCGTACTTATTTATATGATTTTTTCTTTGATAATTGTTCTACTCGGATTCGGGATTTGGCTGAAAGTGAATTAGGTATCACCTATAAAACCAATAATGAAAAGCCCCGTTCATTTCGGACGCTCCTAAAACCTTACCTTTCGGACACGCCGTGGTACCATTTTGGCACTAATCTCATTTTGGGAAAACCCACTGATGACTTGGCAGACACCCGGATGGAGATGTTTTTACCCGACTATTTGTCTGCACATTTAGCGAAAGCAACAATAGGCAACAAACGCCTACTGAAACCTGCAATAGAACTACTTCCAAGAACAGCGACCATGGAGCCTTCAAACTTCAATGCCCCGATTTACACAATGATAGGCGTTTTACTGTTAAGTCTATTGGTGACTTTTAGATCGAATGGCTTTTGGCAAATTACTTTCGACACATTAGTGTTTGGAACCGCCATCCTATCTGGATTACTTTTTACCTTTATGTGGACCAGTACCCAACATGCAGTCTGCCATCAAAATTTTAATTTACTGTGGGGGAACCCTCTTTTCCTAATTTTACCGATATTTGCACTGCTGAAGTTAACAGGAGCTTGGAAGGCAGCTTTTTATTATTTGATATTAAGCTTGCTTTTATGGTTTCTGCTTCCGCAAAAATTGCCATTAGCGATGTTGTTTTTTATGATGGCTTTACTCGTTAGAGCCGCACACCGTTCTGGTTTATTACCTTCAAAAAATAATTAAATATGGAAACTGTATTACTTCAAATTCACGAGCATATTGCTACGCTCACCATTAATAGACCACAATCATTGAATGCGCTTAACAAGCAGGTTATCAGTGAATTAAGCGTTGTTATTGATACCTTAATAGAGAATGCAGAAGTTCGTGTAATCATTATTACTGGAAAAGGAGAAAAAGCATTTGTTGCAGGAGCTGACATTAAAGAATTTGCTGAATTTGGCGTAGCTGAAGGTTCACAACTAGCAGCCCTTGGACATGAAATGCTGTTTGACAAAATTGAAAAATGCCCGAAGCCCGTTATAGCTGCCATCAATGGATTTGCGCTAGGGGGCGGATTGGAATTAGCCATGGCTTGCCATATTCGGATTGCCGCTAATAACGCAAGAATGGGTCTTCCAGAAACCTCACTTGGGTTGATACCGGGCTATGGAGGCACACAGCGTTTGCCTAAAATTGTAGGCAGAGGCAAAGCAACGGAAATGATTGTCTCAGCAGCGATGATAAATGCCGAAGAAGCGTATGATTGCGAGCTAGTCAACCATGTTGTTAAACTGGAAGAATTATTACCCTACTGTATAAAATTAGCACAAAAAATCGCTCGTAATTCTCCATCTGCGGTTAGGTCCGCCTTAAAAGCAATTGAAGGTGCTTTTAGCACAAAAACTAATGGCTACAATGTAGAAATTAGTGAATTTGGCAAATGCTTCGGCACGGATGATTTCAAAGAAGGTGTGTCTGCCTTCCTAGAAAAAAGAAAACCAAACTTTTAATATCCTCTCAATCAACCTCTATGACCACAATCGCCGCCGTCGTGAAAGACGGATATGTCTGTATTGCTAGTGAATCTCAAACGACTTTTGGACGCTCTAAAATCCCGCCTGGATTCTTGAAGAACGATGAAAAACTCTTTAGATGGGGAAAATCAATCATTGGTTTAGCCGGCAGTGTATCTATGCAAATGGTATTACAAGACCTGATTAAAAACTATGACAAGAAACCTGACTTCTCCAGTGTCTATAGTATTCAC